>JBBSTP010000005.1:0-30048 GCA_038235795.1 Lysobacterales bacterium
CACGCCGTCATCCGGGTTGCGAAAACGAATGACCCGGTTCGGGTCATCGCGACGTTGTTCGTCAAAAGATGCGTCGTTCGCGGTGCGGTAGGCGCCGTTGTAGCGCGGCTTGCCGCCCGCAGCCATCGCCGCTTCGCGCATGGCTTCGAGTTCGGCCTTGGTTTCGTAGGCGTAATAGGCGTGGCCGGAAGCGACCAGTTGCTCCGCCATTTGCTTGTAACGATCCAGTCGGTGGGTCTGGTAGATCGGGCCTTCGTCATAGTCCAGGCCCAGCCATTCCATCGCCTGCAGGATCGCGTCGATCGCTTCCTGAGTGCTGCGCTCGCGATCGGTATCCTCGATGCGCAAAATGAATTGCCCGCCGTTGCGGCGCGACTGCAACCAGCAATACAGCGCGGTGCGTGCGCCGCCGATGTGCAAATAGCCGGTGGGACTGGGGGCGAAACGGGTACGGACGGTCATGGGCTGCGTGTCTAACGGAATGAATCATTTTAGCCTGTGCGTCTTGCCCTTCGTTTCGGCGAGGCTACCGGGCACGCTGCTCTGCGGCTCGAAATGCCGCTGCCGCAGCGCGCCGGGCAACCTCACCTTGCGCGTCCTGTGCGAAGCGATCGAGCAAATCCCTACAATGCAGCTATGACGACGTTGTTCATCTCGGACTTGCACCTGGATACCGAACGCCCGGCGATCACCGAGCTGTTCGGGGAGTTCATCCAGCACGAAGCGCGCAACGCGCGCGCGCTTTACATCCTGGGCGACCTGTTCGACGCTTGGGTCGGTGATGACGATCCGTCCGAAGCAGGCACGTTTGTCGCCTCTAAGCTGAAATCGCTTTCGGACAGCGGCGTGCCGGTCTATTTCATCCATGGCAACCGTGATTTCCTGCTCAGCGCGACCTATGCACGCCGTGCCGGCATGAGCATCCTGCCCGACCCTGCGGTGATCCTGCTGCATGGCACGCCAACCCTGATCGGCCATGGCGACCTGCTGTGTACCGACGATCTCGCCTACCAGCAGTTCCGCGCCCAGACCCGCGACCCGCACTGGCAAGCGCAGTTCCTGGCGCAACCGCTGGACGCACGACTGGCCTTCGCCGCGCGGGCACGCGCAGCGAGCGAGGCGCGCTTTGGCGAACTGCAGGCATCCGGCCTGTCGGAAACCATCACCGATGTAAGCCCCGAAACGGTAGCGGGCGCGTTTTCGCGCTACGGTGTCCGCCGCATGATCCATGGTCACACCCATCGGCCGGCGATCCACGACGAGCCCAATGGCTGCACACGCATCGTGCTCGGCGACTGGTACACGCAGGGTTCGGTGTTGCGGGTGGATGCGGACGGCGCGGTGCTCGAGAAGCTGTAGAGGACGGCGTCTACCGCCGGGCGATCGCTCCGCGGCTCGAAATGCCGCGTCGCAACGCATGCGACGGTCTCGCCGTCCAGGCACGCGCGATTACTTCGCCGCTTCGCCGCAGCCTGTGTAGTCGGTCTCGCCGTAGCGAAAGCTGGACACCAGCTCGTACTCGTTGTCTGACATCCCATCGCTGCACACCCCGGCGCTGACTCGTAGTGTGAATGCCTTGCCGGCATGACTGCCGGTTACTTCCACGCCATCTTCCAGCGAGCGCCGATCACCCTGCATCACCAAGCCGTCCTGATCCTCAGGTGTGGTGAATGTGAGCTGGTCGCCTTCCACGTTGATGTTCCAGAACGGCTCGGTGCCGAAAGCGCGGAAAATCGCCATCGGCGGGCTTTTATCGCCGGGTGCGCGCTTGCCCATCGGGGCCATCGGGGCCTGCGGCGCAGGCGCGTCGTTCGAGGCGGGACGTGCGGGGACGGCCGGTGGTTCAGGCTTTGCCGGAGCCTGCGGCGCGGTGCACGCGGCCAACATCAGGAACAGGGATGCGGTGGCGAATGTCATGGCAGGCTTCACGGCAATACTCCGGTTATGGACGATGCAGAGTCTGCTCCAAACCACGTCAACCAGCGATGACCTTCAGTCGGCGGCCGCCAGCAGGCTTTCCAGTTCCTCGGCATCGAAACCGGCCTGCCGCCGCGCTTCGAAGTTGAACGGCTTGCGCAACACGCCGGTCGCATATTCCTGCAACAACGCGCGGAACCGCATGCGCGGATCAACCCCGGAGCGTTCGCAGTGCCAGCGATACCAGCGGGAACCGGCCGCCACGTGCCCGATCTCCTCGCGCAGGATGAGTTCGAGGATATCGGCGGTGGTGTCGTCGCCCAGCCCGCGCAGCTTCACGATCATCCCCGGGGTCACGTCCAGGCCGCGCGCCTCCAGCACGCGTGGCACCAGCGCCATCCTTGCCAGGCCATCGTGTGCGGTCTTTTCGGCCATTTCCCAAAGCCCGTTGTGGGCATCGAAATCGCCGTAGTCGTGACCCAGCTGGCGCAGGCGCGCGCGCAGCATTGAAAAATGCCGCGCCTCGTCATTGGCCACCGACACCCAATCCGCGTAGTACGCCTCGGGCAGGCCGCGGAAGCGGTACACAGCGTCCCAGGCCAGGTCGATCGCGTTGAACTCGATATGCGCTACCGCATGGATGAAGGCGGCGCGGCCCTCGCTGCTGCCGAAGCCGCGACGCGGCAAGTCGCGCGGATGCACTAGCCGCGGCGTGTCCGGACGGCCCGGCATGCGGATCGGTGCGGGTGGCAGCGACGCCGCATCGATGGTCAGTTCCCCGCCCGCAAACGCGGCGGCCACCTCGAAGGTCGCGGTGACTTTCGCTTCAGGCGTGGCGGCAGCAAGACAATCGCCTGCTGCAGTAAAAACATTGCTCATCGACAATCGTTTCGAAACAGGCTCAACTCGCCCGCCGCTGCTTCTTGGCATCGTCCGAACGCAATTGCTCGATGCGTTCGAAGTAACCCGGCTCCACGCCCGTGACGTAATTGCCGTCGAAGCACGAGGCGTCGAATTGCTCGATGCGATGCCTGGGTCCGGACACCGCGTCCTTGAGGTCCTGCAGGTCCTGGTAGATCAGCCAGTCGCAACCAAGGAAGGCCTGTACCTGCTCCTCGCTGCGGCCATGCGCGACCAGTTCGTCGACCGAGGGCATGTCGATGCCGTAGATATTCGGATATCGCACCGGCGGCGCGGCCGAGGCCAGGTACACCTTGCGCGCGCCGGCATCGCGGGCCATCTGCACGATTTGCTTGGCGGTGGTGCCGCGCACGATCGAATCGTCAACCAGCAGCACCACCCGATCGCGGAATTCCAGCGGGATCGGGTTGAGCTTGCGACGCACCGACTTCGCCCGTTCGCCCTGACCCGGCATGATGAAAGTGCGGCCAACGTAGCGGTTCTTGATGAAGCCTTCGCGGTACTTCACGTCCAGCAGGCTGGCCACCTCCAGCGCGGCGTCGCGCGAGGAATCCGGAATCGGCATCACCACATCGATGTCGTGATCCGGGCGCAGGCGCAGGATCTTCTCGCCCAGCTTGACACCCATGCGCATGCGCGCCTTGTGCACCTGCACGTCTTCCATCATCGAGTCGGGCCGCGCGAAATACACGTACTCGAACAGGCACGGCGTGTGCTGTTGCGGCGCCGCGCAGACCCGGGTGGACAACTCCCCGCGCGCGGTCACCACCACTGCCTCGCCCGGGGCGACGTCACGCACGCGGGTGAATCCTAAAATATCGAAGGCGACCGATTCCGATGCCACCGCGTACTCGTCGCCCTCCGGCGTCGCCCGCTTGCCCAGCACCAGCGGACGAATGCCGTGCGGATCGCGGAACGCAACCAGCCCAAGGCCCAGCACCACAGCGACGGCCGCAAAACCGCCCTTGGCACGTCGCATCACGCCTTCGACCGCGTTGAATGCGGACTCAGGCGTCAGCGCTTCTTGCGTGCCCAGTTCGTGCGCGAACACGTTGAGCAGCACCTCGGAATCGGACTCGGTATTGATGTTGCGGCGATCCTGCTCGAAGATCTCGCGGCGCAGCGCATCGGTATTGATCAGGTTGCCGTTGTGCGCCAGCGCGATGCCGTAGGGTGAATTGACGTAGAACGGCTGCGCCTCGTCCGTGCCTTCGCTGCCGGCAGTGGGATAGCGGCAGTGTGCGATCCCGACCCTGCCTTCAAGTGGCCGCATCGCCTTGGCATCGAACACGTCGCGGACCAGGCCATTGCCCTTGAACAGGCGCAGGTGGGTACCCACCGCGGTGGCAATGCCGGCGGCGTCCTGCCCGCGGTGCTGGAGCACGGTCATTCCGTCGTACAGCGCGCCCGCGACGTCTTTGGTTGCCACGATCCCCACGATGCCGCACATGTCGATGATTCCTGGTTACGGGTGCGGACGGACCATGCCGTCCAGGCCAAGCTTGGACTTGACAGATGCCTTGAGCGCATCGGCCTCGGCGCGGTTCATGGCGGGCCCGACCCGCACGCGCGTCAACACGCCCTTGTCGGTGGTCACGGTGTCGGTGAAGGCGTTGAAGCCGGCAGCGCGCAGCTTGTCGCGCACTGCGGTGGCATCGGCGGCACCCGCGAACGCCCCAACCTGCACCGCAAATCCCGTGCCGCTGGTATTGGCGGGCTTGGACGCAGCGACGGGTGGCTCTGCCGCGGGCGACGTGTTGGTGGCGACCGGCTTGGCGTCTGTTTCCGGTGGCGGCGTCACCGGCTTGACGGCCGGCAGTAGCGGCGTGGGTTTGGAAGCAGGCGGCGGTGCGGCCACCGGAGCTGATGCGTTCGCGGACGCGGGTGCTGCCGCATCGGCATCCAGCACCACGACCTTGGCATCGACCCTGTCGTTTACGTGACCGGCGCGCAGGCGCGCCCCTTCAGCAACGGCGCGATCTGCGAACGGACCGATCCGCACGCGCTGCGCATCGCGCCCATTGACCTTCACAACTTCGCGATAGGCCGGCAACTCCGCGCTGCGCAAGGCAATGATCACCCGATCGGCATCGGCAGCCGAGGCATAACTGCCGAAGGTCACTGCGTAATCGCCCGCCGCCAGTGCCGGAAACAGGCCACCCGTGGCAGCCGCCGCGGCATCGTCCTGTTGGGCAGCGGCCGGCATGCCGACAGCGCCGGACTGCGGCATCGTGCCGGGCATCGCCAATGGCAGATCGATCGTCTGGGTCTGCCCACCGCCCTTGCCGTCACCCTCCGGTTCCGCAGGGATCGCCATCGAGACATCGGATACGCCGCTGTCGGGCGCAGGTCCCTTGACCAGCATCGGCAGGAAGATGACGGCCAGCGCGACCAGCACGATCGCGCCGACCAGGCGCTGCTTGAGGGATGAGTCCATCGGATGCGGATCGCCGGCGGGGAAGGCGAATTATAGCGGCCCCCCGCATGTGAGGCGGCCGGCGACGGCCGATCAGGGCATCGCGTTCAGCGCGCGCAGGGCGGCACCGGCTGCATGGAAGGAGCCGAACACCAGCACGCGACCGCCGCGCTGGGCTTGCTGGATTGCAGCGATCAAGGCCGTGCCCACATCGACATGGCGGGCGGCATCGGCTGCTGTCGTGCCCACTAGGCGTTCAGCGAAGGCATCTACGTCCTGCCCGCGCAGTCCGGCGTCGGCCAATCCGGCAACATGCCAGCCGTCCAGCAGTCCGTCCAGTTGCTCGACTACGCCGACCACGTCCTTGTCCGCCAGCGCGGCATATACCGCGAGCGTTGGCCGCCGCGGTTGCTCGCGCACCCAGTCCGCCAATGCACGCGCCGCCTGTGGGTTGTGGGCCACGTCGACCAGAACCTCCACGCCATCGCGCTCGAGGCGCTGCAATCGCCCGGCAACCCGGGCGTTGGCTACGCCCAATGCATAGGCGTACTCATCGATGTCGTCGGTGATCGAGCGCAGCGCCGCGATCGCGCAGGCCGCGTTGCGCAATTGCACTGGTGCGGCCAATGCAGGCATCGGCAGGTCGATGCTGTAGCCGACTTCGCGCCAGCGCCAATGCGCGTCGTCGATGGGTTCGGCAAAGAAATCGCAGCCGATCCGCCACGCCGATGCGCCGATCGCGTATGCATGCCGCAAGACGCTGGAGGGTGGATCGTCGTCGCCGAGGACCAGCGGCTTGAAGGGTCTGGCGATGCCGGCCTTCTCGAAACCGATCGCCTCGATATCGTCGCCCAGCCACTCCTGGTGGTCGAGGTCGACCGTGGTGATGATCGATGCATCCGCGTCAATGATATTGACCGCGTCCAGTCGCCCGCCCAGCCCGACTTCCAGCACCGCAAGATCGAGGGCGGCGCGCTGGAACAACCACAGTGCGCACAGCGTGCCGTACTCGAAATAGGTCAGCGCGGTATCACAACGCGCAGCGTCCACCGCTTCAAAACCCGCAACCAGCGATGTGTCGTCGACCTCAACGCCATCGATGCGCACACGCTCGTTGTAGCGCAGCAGGTGCGGCGAGGTATAGGTGCCGACCTTCCAGCCGTTCGCGCGGGCGATGGCCTCGATGAAGGCCACCGTCGAACCTTTCCCGTTGGTGCCGCCGACGGTGATGACGTAGCTCGCGGGTTTCCCGAGCTGTATACGCATGGCGACCTCGCGCACGCGCTCCAAACCCATGGCGATGGATTTCGGGTGTTGCTGATCGATGTAAGCCAGCCAGTCGGCAAGGGTGCGGGTCATGGGCCTACAAAGCCCGATGCACCGCTTCGCCGAACAACGCGGTGTGGTGGCTGCAATCATTCAGCCGCACCACGTCCAGATGATCGACGTTGGCACCCTCCAGCAGGTTGAGCGTGGTCGGCGCCTGCCGAAAGCCCCACAGCCGGGACAGCGGGATGCCGAGGATCCTGCACAGCAGCACGCGGTTGACCGCATCGTGGGCGACGATCAACAGCGTGTCCTCCGCGCCCAGGCCCGCGCAGGCGCGAGCGAACGCCGGCCAGGCCCGATCCAGCACCTGCGGTAGCGACTCGCCGCCATCGGGCATCTGCACGCTTTCAGGCGCCTCGCGCCACGCGCGCAGGCGCTCGGGATCGCGCGCGTGGATTTCACTGGCCAGCAGGCCTTCCCAGCTGCCGTGGCCGATTTCCATCAGGCCTCCATCGAACATCAATTTCGACGCGCGGTCCTTACCCAGGGCGAGTTCGGCGGTGCGCCGCGCACGCGACAAGGGAGATGCGACCGCGCGGACGATGCGCAGCTCACGCAAGCGTTCGCCGAGGGCGGTGGCTTGTGCAACTCCGACGTCGGACAGAGCGATGTCCTCCCGCCCCTGATAGCGGCCTTCGGCGTTCCACGGCGTCTCCCCGTGGCGGGCAAGCAGGATCCTCATGCGGTCGTACCTGTCCAGTCATGCTGCGATGCACCAGCGTAGCAGGCGGTGCCTGAAAGGGCCCGGCACGCGGTAGGCTTGGTGCATACCCACGCAGGAAACCAATATGCAGGCCAAGGGCGAATTCGACGTCAAGCGCACTCCGCAGGGCTCGCTGGACATGGGCGATGGGTTCGAGATCGGCCACATGCGCTTCGACAAGATCTTCCACGGACCACTGGATGCCACCAGCGTGGTCCACATGCTGGCGGCGATGTCGCCGGTCGAAGGCTCCGGCGCCTACGTCGCGATCGAGCGCATTGCCGGCACCCTGGATGGCCGCGCCGGCAGTTTCCTTGCCCAGCACAACGGCATCCTCGACCGGGGCAAGCCTTCACTGGACCTCACGGTGGTGCCGGATACCGGCACCGATGCACTCAACGGGCTGCGCGGCAGCATCACCATCGACATCGTCGATGGCAAGCACTTCTACACTTTCGACTACACCCTGGACTGAAACCCTGCGGACTCCTGCCCGTCAAGCGTCCCGGAATTGCCGTTTTCAAAGACGCCGCCCTCGGGGCGGCGTCGTCTCGTCGGCGTGATCTTGCAGCGTGATCCTGCGAGTGATCTGCAGCAGGTTACTTCGGGGCGATGGTCAGTTCGGACAGCACGCGCGGCGCCGGCACCACTTCCTGCATGACCCAGCGCATGTAGCGCGTGTCCAGGTGGATCGAGCGATTCAACATGGCGTCATAGACCCAGTTGGAACTCACCGACTCCCACGTCATGTCAAACAGCAGGCCAACCAATTCGCCCTTGGCATTGAACGTGGGCGAGCCGGAGTTGCCGCCGGTCACGTCAACATTGCTGAGGAAGTTGACCGGCACCGTCCCCAGGCGCGGGTCAGCCAGGCCGCCATAACGCTTGGCGGCAATCGCGTCGAGTTCCGCCTTGGGCGCATCGAACGGATCGCTGCCGGTGGCCTTCTCGGCGATTTCTTCCAGCCGGCTGAATTCGCCATGCTTGACACCCGCCAGCGTGGTGTAACCCACGACATTGCCGAACGTGATGCGCAGCGACGAATTCGCATCCGGATAAACCGGGCTGCCATTGGCTCGGTTATAGTCCGCCACCGCCTGCAGGTATGTCGCGCGCGGGACCAGCATCTCGCCGGACCGTGACTTGCGCTCCTGTTCGAGCGCCATCGACGTCGGGTACATCGCGACAGCGAACTTGATGGCGGGGTCCCGGCTTGCCTCGAAGGTTGCACGGTCCGCCGACAGCAATGCCAAACGGTCATCGAGGTTGCCGAGCTTGCTTTCAGCCATGAGCGCCAGCGCCGCATCGACCGCCTTGGCATCGTTGCCACCCAGCCACGCATCGATGGCCGGAATCCGCTGACCGGCGGGCAACGCGATGTATTGCATCAACCAATAGCGTTGCAGCTGGCGATCCATCGCGGGGTCGTAACGGCGCTCCATCTGGCGCAGGCTCGCCTCGATTCCCGGCAGGTCGCGCTTCTGGTACCCGCGCTCGCGCTGCGCGTCGGGCTGCTGGCGTTCAACGGCCAGGCGATACAGCGTGGCTGCTGTGCCTCCGAGGGCGCCACCAAGATTGTTGACCACCAGGTCACGTTCGCGGAACGCGCGCGTCTGCGTGCCCAGCGCCTGCAGGCGGTCGTGCGCGTCCAATGCGGACTGGCCCTTGGCACCACGCGACTTCAGCCAGGCCAGCAGCTCAGCCTCGCCTTCGTGTTTGGTCTTGGTTGCGTCCATGCGCTGGAAACCTTCGATCTGCCCGCGGTAGTTCTTCAGCGTGTTTTCCCAGCCCTTGACGCTGCTGGCGTACTTCACCGCGATCTCGGGGTCTTGCTTGCCAGCGGCCTGCACCAGCCCGATCAGCTTCTCAAAGTGCGTGACCATGGTCGGATAGAACCACGTGGCCGTATTGTCGAAGTCGTCGGCAAGCGCATAGCGGCTGGTCGAGCCCGGGTAGCCCGCGACCATGACGAAGTCGCCTACGCCCAGCGGCGTGCCGGCCAGCTTGAGCCAATGCTTTGGCTGGTAGGGCACATTGTCCTTGCTGTATGCGGCGGGCTTGCCATCCTTGCCGACGTACGCACGGATGAAAGAGAAATCACCGGTGTGGCGGGGCCACAT
Organism: Lysobacterales bacterium; assembly: GCA_038235795.1. GTDB lineage: Bacteria > Pseudomonadota > Gammaproteobacteria > Xanthomonadales > Xanthomonadaceae > Thermomonas. The sequence goes on from JBBSTP010000005.1 coordinate 9,407, forward strand.
CCAGTTGTCGACTTCGCCACCGTAGTTGCCAATCGCGCCGGGAGGTGCGTACACCAGACGCACGTCCTTGATCTCCATGTTGCGGATCAGGCGATAGGTGTTGCCGCCCATGAAGCTGTACAGGCGGCAGCGATAGCCGTCCTCGGCTTCACACGCGGCGACCAGGGACTTGTCGATGTCCTCCAGCGACTTGGTGCGGGACAGTGCATCCGGCGCGGCGGCGATGACTTTCTGGACCTGCTCGGTCACGTCGCGGATCGAATCGAGTACGTATATGCGCGACGCCGGTCCGGCGCTGAGCTCGTCCTGCAGGGTCGCGGCGTAGTAACCGTCCTTGATCAGGTTGTCCTTCGTGGTGGAGTTGAGTTGGATCGCGCCATACGCGCAATGGTGGTTGGTCACCACCAGGCCCTTTGGCGAAACGAAGCTGGCGGTACAGCCACCCAGCGACACCACGGCGCCCATGGGATCGCCGGTCAGGTCGGCCAGCTGTTTGGGATCCAGCTTCAGGCCCGCCTTCTTCAATCGACCGGCGATCTCCGGCAGCTGTTGTGGCACCCACATGCCTTCGTCGGCGTGAGCGACCGTGGCGAGACCCGCGGTTGCGGTGGCGAGTGCCACGGCCAGTAGTGTCTTGTGCATGTTCGTTGACTCCTTGGCGTTGCGTGGTTCGGAGGGGTTGCGCTCGCGAAAGGCGGCACAAGGTGACGCTTACTTGGCCGGCAGGCCCATTTCCTCCAGCAGGTGCGGCGCCGGATACACCTTGGCCAGCAACCAGCGCAGGTAGCGCATGTCGACGTGGATCGCGCGCTTGTAGCGCGGATCGAACATCCAGCTGGCACTGACCGCTTCCCAGTTGCTGTCGAAATTCAGGCCGATCAGCTTGCCATCGGCGTCCAGCACCGGTGAACCGGAATTGCCGCCGGTGGTGTCCAGGTTGGTCATGAAGTCGACGGTCTGGGTGCCGAGGGTCGGGTCGGCGGTGCTACCGAAGTCGCCTTTGGCGATTGCATCCAGCAAGGGCTTGGGTGCATCGAACGGATCCACGCCAGTGTTTTTCTCGACGATGCCGGCCACCGTGGTGACGGGGCGATAGTCGACGCCGTCGCGCGGTGACAGCGGGCTGACCTTGCCGAAGCTCACGCGCAGTGTGGAATTGGCATCCGGATAGATGGCACGGCCCTGCGACGCGCGATAGTCGACCAACGCCTGCATGTACGCCGGCCGCAGGCGCAGCAGTTCGCCATCGCGCTGCTTGGCCTGCTCTTCCATCCGCAGCCAGGCCGGTTGCAGGGTCAGCGCCGCCTGCAGCAGGGTGTCCTTGCTCGCCGCCAATGCTGCCGCATCCTGCTTGATCGCGGCCAGGCGCGCGGACTCGTCGCCTAACTGGCTGCCCGCATACAAGGTATCCAGACGCGCATCGATGCCGCTTGCCTTGCTGCCGAATACCGCATCGACCTCTGGAATGTGCTGGTCGGCGGGCAGCGCCATGTACTGCCGCAGCAGGTTGGCCAGCAACGCTTTCTCGACCTTCGCTGCATAGCGGCGCTGGACCTGCTTGAGGTTGGCTTCGAGGCGGATCTCGTCACGCTGCTGGTAGCCGGTCTCGCGCGCTTGGTCCGGCTTTGCGCGCTCCGCAGCCAGCCGCTGCAACACGATCGCGGACCGCAGCAGTTCGGTGCGACTGCGGATCGTCGCCAGCAATTGATCGCGATCACGGGTGGCTCCCGCATCGTCCAGTACCGCCTGCATCGAATCGATGCCGGTTCTCGTCGTCTCCGAACCGGGCTGCTTGCCCAGCCACTCGAGCATTGCCCGCTCATCATCGCGGCGCACGCGCACTGCATCGCTGCGACGCAAGCCTTCCAGCTCCCCCTGCGCGCGCTTCAGGCCATTCTTCAGGCTGGCCACGGTCGAGGCGTACACCACCTGCGAATCCGCATCGCCAGCGGTGGCCGAGTCAATCGTCTTGAGGATGCCGTCGTAAAGCGCCACCCGTGACGGCAACTGCCACTCGATCTGCTCGGCGAATTCTGCTGCGCTGCGGTGCCGGTAGGTCGTACCGGGATAGCCGGCCAGCATCGCGAAATCCCCGGCCTTGACCGGCGCCGTGGATACGGTCAGATGGGACGGCGGCTGATAGGGCACGTTGTCCTTGCTGTACGCGGCCGGCTTGCCGTCCCGGCCGACATACGCGCGGTAGAACGCGAAGTCGCCCACGTGTCGTGGCCACATGAAGTTGTCGATCTCGTCGCCGTAGTTGCCGATTGCGCGCGGCGGCGCATACACAAGGCGGATGTCCTGAAGCTCCAGTTGTTTGATCAGATGGACTCGCGGCCGTAATACATGTTGGCGACGCTGCAGCGATGGCCGGCATCCTGTTCGCACTCGGCCACGATCTGTTTTTCCGCGCTGTCGACCGCATCGAAGTACGCGCGCCCGGTCTTGCCCTTCGCCGCGGCGAGCACCCGCTCGGTGACTGGGGTGAAGGCGGTGGTGACCCAGACCCGCGCCGCGGGGCCCGCAGAGCGTTCTGCAGCCATGTCAGCGGCGATGAAGCCATTCTCGATCAGGTTGTCCTGCGGCGTGGAATTGAGCTGGATCGAACCGAATGCGCAATGGTGGTTTGTCACTACCAACCCCTGCGCCGACACGAAGCTTGCAGTGCATCCCGGGATCTGCACGATCGCATTCATCGGATACCTCGTCAGGTCGCCCAGCGCCGCCGGGTCGCCCTTGAAACCGGCGGCCTTGAGTTGCTTGGCCAGCGCAGGCAACTGCGACGGCATCCACATGCCTTCGTCGGCGTGGGCGGCGCCACAGGCGGCGGCAAGGGTCAGGGCGAGCAGGGTCGGGCGTGGGCGCATGGCGTTTCACAAGTCGTTGTCCAGCCCCTATTACAGCATCCCGACCATGACCTGACACCTAATCGTGGTCACGTCGATGGCGGCCCGGGCGGTAGAATGGCTATCTCACACGTCGCAACAGGAACGGGCATGTCGCAGACCATGATGAAGGCGCTGGTGAAGCGCGAGGGCGCCAAGGGCATCTGGATGGAAGAGGTGCCGGTGCCGGCTCCAGGCCCGAACGAAGTGCTGATCAAGCTGGAGAAGACCGCGATCTGCGGCACCGACCTGCACATCTATCTGTGGGATGAGTGGAGCCAGCGCAACATCACGCCGGGCCTGGTGATCGGCCATGAGTTCGTCGGCCGCATCGTCGAGATCGGCCCGGGCGTGGGTGGCTATACGCTCGGCCAGCGCGTCTCGGCCGAAGGTCACATCGTGTGCGGGCATTGCCGCAATTGCCGCGCCGGCCGCCAGCACCTGTGCCCGAACACGGTGGGCATCGGCGTCAACCGCGATGGCGCGTTCGCCGAGTACATCGTGATGCCCGCATCGAACCTGTGGCCCATCCCCGACCAGATCCCGAGCGAGCTCGCCGCGTTCTTCGATCCGTACGGCAACGCCGCGCATTGCGCGCTGGAATTCGACGTGGTCGGCGAGGACGTGCTGATCACTGGCGCCGGCCCGATCGGGGTGATCGCCGCGGGCATCTGCAAGTACATCGGCGCGCGCAATGTAGTGGTCACCGACGTCAACGACTATCGCCTGAAACTGGCCGCCGACATGGGCGCGACCCGCGTGGTCAACGTGACCAACACCTCTCTCAAGGACGTGATGGCCGACTTGCACATGGAAGGCTTCGACGTCGGCCTGGAGATGAGCGGCAACCCGCGCGCGTTCAACGACATGCTCGACTGCATGTATCACGGCGGCAAGATCGCGATGCTCGGGATCATGCCACAGGGCGCCGGTGCCGACTGGGACAAGATCATCTTCAAGGGCCTCACCGTGCAGGGCATCTACGGCCGGAAGATGTACGAGACCTGGTACAAGATGACGCAACTGGTGCTGTCCGGCTTCCCACTGGGAAAGGTGCTCACCCACCAGCTACCGATCGACGATTTCCAGAAGGGCTTCGACCTGATGGAAACCGGCCGCAGCGGCAAGATCGTGTTGTCCTGGAACTGACCCAACCGCTTTTGTAGGAGCGACCCTTGGGCGCGATTGCATTTCGCGCTTGCCCCGATCAGGAAAGGCATCGCGCCCATGGGGCGCTTCTACGACCACCATGATGGAATCACCATGTCATTGACTGATCGCTACGCAGACACCCTCGACGAGATCCGCGCCACCGGACTATTCAAATCCGAGCGCATCATCGCCTCGCCGCAATCGGCCGAAATACAGCTGGCCGATGGCCGCACGGTGCTGAACTTCTGCGCCAACAACTACCTGGGCCTGGCCGATCATCCGGACATCATTGCCGCTGCCAAGGCCGCGCTGGATTCGCACGGCTTCGGCATGGCCAGCGTGCGTTTCATCTGCGGCACCCAGGACCTGCACAAGGAACTGGAACGCACGATTGCGGAGTTCTTCGGCACCGAAGACACCATCCTTTACGCCGCCTGCTTCGATGCCAATGGAGGGTTGTTTGAACCGCTGCTGGACGAACACGACGCGATCATTTCCGACGCGCTCAACCACGCCTCGATCATCGACGGCGTGCGCCTGTGCAAGGCCAAGCGTTACCGCTATGCCAATTGCGACATGGCTGATCTGGAAGCGCAGCTCAAGCAGGCCAAGGCCGACGGCGCCCGCACGATCATGATCACCACCGATGGCGTGTTTTCGATGGACGGCTTCATCGCGCCGCTGGACGAGATCACCGCGCTGGCACAGCGATATGGCGCGCTGGTGCACATCGACGAATGCCATGCCACCGGCTTCTTGGGCGCCACCGGCCGGGGCAGCGCCGAGATCAAAGGCGTGATGGACAAGATCGACATCTTCACCGGCACCCTGGGCAAGGCCATGGGTGGCGCGCTGGGTGGCTTCACCACCGCTAAGAAAGAAGTGGTCGAACTGCTGCGCCAGCGCTCGCGCCCGTATCTGTTTTCCAATTCGCTGCCACCGCATGTGGCGGCCGCAGGCACAAAAGCTTTCCAGATGCTGGCCGCCGCAGGCGACCTGCGCGAAACCCTGCAGTCGAACACGCATTATTTCCGCGAACGGATGACCGCCGCTGGCTTCGACGTGCGTCCAGGCGTACACCCGATCGCCCCGGTGATGCTCTACGACGCCCCGCTCGCCCAGCGCTTCGCCGAGCGTCTGCTGGAGGAAGGTATCTACGCGATTGGCTTCTTTTTTCCGGTCGTGGCCAAGGGCCAGGCGCGGATACGCACGCAGATTTCGGCGGCGCATTCGCGTGAGCACCTGGATCGCGCGATCGATGCGTTCATCAAGATCGGGCGCGAATTGGGTGTCATCAAAGCCTAGGCTTCATCCTGCACAAGCGGATATGCGGATGCTGTCCATAGCAGGGCTTGAGCGGCCTGCGCCAGCGAATGGACACGGGATTTCCCGCCTCGCCGGAAGGATACGTATCCACCAGCGTTAATCCAGCGCCCTGGCCAGCGAACCGAGTTCGGCTGGATCCAGTTCGCGCCAGGCACCCTTCGCAAGCTCGCCCAGTACGAGCGGCCCAATCGCCACCCGTACCAGCCGCAATACACCGATTTCGAGGGCACCAAGCAAGCGCCTGATCTGCCGGTTGCGGCCTTCGTCCAGCGTGATCTCGAGCCATGCACGCTTGCTGCCGCTGCGTAGCAGGATGGCGCGTGTTGCCGACAGGTGTTCGCCATCGACCTCGATGCCCTGCAGCATGTGCGCGATCAACGCCGCGTCCGGAATACAATCAACCTGCACGTGATAGCGCTTGCTGGGTCCCGAAGACGGATGGGTGATCCGCGCCGCCCAGGCCGGATCATTCGAGAACAGCAGCAGGCCCTCGCTGGCCTTGTCCAGGCGCCCAACCGGTGCGATCCAACCAAGATTCGCGCCGTCGAAGCAGCGATACACGGTCGCGCGTCCCTGCTCGTCGCGCAGCGTCGTAACCAGCCCGCGCGGTTTGTTCAACATCACGTAGCGCGACGCAGCTGCGCCCGTATCGACGCCATCGACAAGGATGACGGCGTCCAGCGGATCGGTCGGGTATTCCGGATCGCGAACCAGCCGTCCGTCAAGTTGCACGCGTCCATCGCGAATACGTCGTTCGGCTTCACTGCGCGAACACACGCCCCGCTTCGACAGGACCCGCGCCAGGCCATGACGCGGCATATGGCCGCGAGTTGTCCGCATGGGCCGGCTTACTTGATCGTTTCTTCTTCTGCTACCGGTGTTGCCGCAGGGGCCTTTTGCGCGGAGCCAGCACCCTTGGCTACCCGCACGCCACGTGATTGCATCCACGCACTGAACTCGTCGGCGGTCATGTTCTTGCCATTCTGGTTCATGTTGAAGCGCCACGGCGTGTTGTCGAACTCGGTACGCGGCTTGTACACGGACGGATCGTCGGGACTGACCACGCTGCCGGCCGGCGCGGCACTCGCCATCAGCTGGCAACCGGCGAGCTTGATCCTCAGTAATACGCTGTCGACCGACAATGCTTCATCGAACACTTGCCCCAGAACACCCGCGCCGTTGCCAAGCTGCGTGGATGCAGGCGCCAGTTCAATCGCCAGTGGCGACAGCACGGTTGGCCTCACCGGCGTGGCCTGGAGCAGTCCGGAGCCGCAATGATTGGTGTTGGACTGTGCATGCAGCGCCAGCGGAGATGCCAGCGCCAACAGGACGAACATGGATCGATATGCCACGCTGAAGAACTCCCGTAAGACAACCGTTGCAGTTTAGGCAGGGCGCGTCACAACCGCAATTGCAACCCTCGCCTTCGACACTTGTTTCGAAAAAAAGAAACCCGGCACGAGGCCGGGTTTCGGATGTTGCAACTGAGGCGCCCGATCAGTTCTGGACGTTCAGCTCGGTGCGGCGGTTGGTCTCGCTCTTGCAACCCGGCAAGGTCTGCGGGGTGGACTCAAGCGGACGGCTCTCACCGTAACCGGTCGGACCGGCCATGCGGCCAGAATCGATACCATTGCTGGTGAGGTAGCTGTACACCGCAGTGGCACGACGCTCGGACAGGCTCTGGTTGTACTCATCGCTGCCGCACAGATCGGTGTGGCCAGCCACTTCGACGCGCAGATCCGGGTAACGTTTCAGGATGCCGATGGCCTCGTTGAGGATCGCAACCGCATCCGGGCGCAGGGTCGACTTGTCGAAGTCGAAGTTGACGCCCTTCAGGTCGATCGACACCGGCACCGGGCAACCGTCTGGACCGATGGTCTGGCCAGCCTGGGAGTCCGGGCACTTGTCGTTGCAATCGTTGACGCCGTCGCCGTCGCCATCCATGTCAGCGCAGCTGGCCGCGACCGGCGCCGGCATCACGGCAGCCATCGGCTCTGGCCCCAGGGCAACGGTCAGGCCGACCGAAGCCAGCAGATCGGTGAACGAGCTCTGCTGATTCATGACAGATGACTGGACGTCGTCGAAGTCGACGCGCGTACCCACTTCAGTGCGCAGGTCAACGCGGCCGAAGTCGAACTGCAGGCCGGCGCCGAGGTTGACCGCCAGATTGGCATCTTCATGCTGCTGGAACGGATTTGCGGCACCCGCAACGAGGTATTCCTCTTCATGGCGCTGCCAGCCCAGACCACCACGCAGATAGGGCCACCACTTTGAATCCGCATTGCGGAAGTGGTAACGACCGTCCACGGAGACGCCGTACTGGCTCCACCACAGATTCGGGTTCGCCGTCTTGTCCGGATTCTGGTAGTTCAGCTCGGTTTCAAGCGAGAAATTCGGGGTCAAGAACTTGCCAAAACCCAGGGTTCCGAAAATGGAATCCTCGGTATGACGGTCATCGTCCTGGAAGTTCACGCCGGTAGAACCGGAAACGTACCAACGATCGTCAAACTCCTGGGCGGACGCAACCTGCGCCAAACCCAGACCACCCAGAAGGGCGGCGCAGAGGAGTTTCTTATTCATGTGTCAGCTCCTTGATTCAGTAATAGAAACACTGTTACGTCTTTAAATTGTGTCGTGGTAGACGGCTGTGTCTGCACGCCATCCCGCGTAGGCTATCGGCGGGCTCGTGAAAGCCGTGTTAACGCTACCATAACAGTTACGGTGATGCAAAGCATTCAGCTAAGCCGATGTTGGTACCGTCTGCAAGCGGGTCCCATTTGACTGCAACTTCTTGTCCAGGCGGCATGAAACCCATCTTGTCCACGCGGCATGAAACCCATCGGATGCACGTGACCATACTTAACCGTATGCTTAGCAGATGACCGAATCCATGCATTACCCGAATCTGTTCCGCCCACTGGATCTAGGCTTCACCACGGTGCGCAACAGGATATTGATGGGGTCGATGCATACCGGCCTGGAGGATCGCGCCAGGGATTTCCCCAAGCTCGCCGCCTACTTCGCAGAACGCGCCGCGGGCGGCGCCGGCATGATCGTCACCGGCGGATTCGCGCCGAACATGCTCGGCTGGCTAAAACCTTTCGCCGGCCGCATGGCCTGGCCGTGGCATGTCCGCCGGCATCGCCAGGTTACGAATGCGGTGCATGTACACGACGCGAAGATCTGCATGCAACTGCTGCACGCCGGCCGCTACGCCTACCACCCGCTTTCGGTGGCGCCGTCCACGCTGAAGTCGCCGATCAACCCGTTCACGCCGCGCGCGCTGTCCGCGGGTGGCGTTGATCGTCAGGTCAACGCGTTCGCCAAGGCCGCCAGGCTCGCGCAGGATGCCGGCTATGACGGCGTCGAGATCATGGGCTCTGAAGGCTACCTGTTGAACCAGTTCACGGTGACGCGCACCAACAAGCGCGATGACCAGTGGGGCGGCGACGCGGCCAGGCGCATGCGGTTCGCGGTGGAGATCGTGCGCCGCGTGCGCGAAGCCTGCGGCCCCGACTTCATCCTGATCTATCGCTTGTCGATGCTGGACCTGGTGGATGGCGGCAACCAGTGGGACGACATCGTCGCCCAGGCCAAGGCGGTGGAAGCGGCAGGCGCGACCATCATCAATACCGGCATCGGCTGGCATGAAGCGCGCATCCCGACCATCGCCACCTCGGTGCCGCGCGCCGCGTTCGTCGGCGTGACCGCGAAGTTGCGCCCGCATGTCGGGGTGCCGCTGATCGCCACCAATCGCATCAATACGCCCGATGTTGCGGAGGCGGTGCTGGCGGCCGGAGGCGCGGACATGGTGTCGATGGCGCGCCCGTTGCTGGCCGACCCGGAATGGGTGAACAAGGCGCGCGCGGGCCGCGCCGACCGCATCAATACCTGCATCGCCTGCAACCAGGCCTGCCTGGACCACGTGTTCGAGAACAAGCACGCCAGTTGCCTGCTCAATCCGCGCGCCTGCGCCGAAACCGAATTGAACTACCCGCCGACGAATGCACCCAGGAAGATCGCGGTGGTTGGCGCCGGCCCGGCGGGGCTGGCCTGCGCGACCGTGGCTGCCGAACGTGGACATCAGGTCACCTTGTTCGATGCCGGCGATGAGATCGGTGGCCAATTCAATCTGGCCAAGCAAATCCCGGGCAAGGAGGAATTCCACGAGACACTTCGTTATTTCCGCCAGCGCATCGTCGACACAGGCGTGATCCTGCGCCTGTCCGAACGCGCCGATGCGGCGTCACTCGCCGGCTTCGACGAGATCGTGATCGCCACCGGCGTCACCCCACGCGGGATCGATTTCCGCGGCGCCGACCATGCAAAGGTCATGAGCTACCTGGATGTGTTGCAGGGGAACGTGGTTGTCGGGAAGAAGGTCGCGATCATCGGTGCCGGCGGGATCGGTTTCGATGTCGCCGAGTTTCTGGTCCAGGAGGGCGAGTCACCTGCGCTTGACCCCAAGCGCTGGATGGCCGAATGGGGCGTCGATGCGAACTTCCATACGCCAGGCGGCGTGGTGCCTGCTCGGCCGGAACCCCCCGCGCGCCAGGTCTGGCTATTGCAACGCTCGACCGGCAACCCAGGCAAGACACTTGGCAAGACCACGGGCTGGATCCATCGCGCCACGCTGAAGTCAAAGGGGGTCAAGATGATCGGCGGCGTGGAGTACCTGGGCGTCGATGACACCGGGCTGCAGCTTCGGATCGACGGCAAGGAACAGACACTGGCAGTGGACCACGTGGTGGTGTGCGCCGGCCAGGAACCACGACGCGACCTGTTCGATACGCTGCAATCCAAAGGGCTGCGGGTGCATCTGATTGGCGGCGCCGACGTGGCGGCAGAGCTCGACGCCAAGCGCGCGATTGCGCAAGGCAGTCGCCTCGCCGCGATTCTCTGAAACGCGCGATTGAGAGCAACAGCTCCAATCTAATCAGATTCTTCCTAACTCCTATTCAGCTGTCGTTGGGGACTACGCACCTAAGGTGCGCAAACTTTTTCCCGCCCCTGAATTGGCGGGAGCCGGCTCGAGCACGCAATCCTGCGACTTCGCGCCCGGGCATAAGGCCGCCTCAGAGCCGCCGCCCTCCCCACTACGCCATGACGGGTTGCACACCGCGCGGAATACCGCGCGGGAATGCACGCGCCGCAACGGATCAAGGAGTACGACATGAAACTGGCCTGGATCCTCTGGCTGTCGAGCCACGTGTTACCGCAACCAGCCGCGGATTCGCTGTGCCTGTCCACCACCGTCTACCTGGAAGCGCGCGATCAGTCGGTGCGCGGCCAGCAGGCAGTGGCGGAAGTCGCCCTGCGCCGTCGCGACAGCGGGTTGTGGGGCCGGAACGTCTGCCAGGTGGTCACCGCACGCAAGCAATTCGCGCCGACCATTGTTTCGCCGCAAACCCGCCTTTCCAATTCCGAAGCGTGGGCCGAAGCAGTCACCATTGCTCTCGAGTCAGAACGCAACTGGGCGTTGCCGCTCGCGCAACGCAAGCTGGTCGTGCCTGGCGCCAGCCATTTCGCGGCGACCGCCATCGCCAGCCCGAGTTGGCGGACCGCCTATCAGGTGGCCACCATTGGCAGCCATACTTTTTACAAGGTACAGAGCCTGAAACCGCGCCGCTCGTAAGCGCCGCTCACAAGCAGTCCGTCGCAACGATCCGTTGCAATCCGTCTGATCCAAGCTTCACTGCATTGGGTAGATAGTGGTGCTCCGTTTCCACAGGATCACCCCATGAAGCTCTACACAAAACCCGGCGCCTGCTCGATGGCCGACCATATCGCCCTGCAATGGACGGGCCAACCGTTTGACGTCCAGGTCATGGACGCGGCCTCCCTGAAGGAACCTGCGTACCTGGCCATCAATCCCTCGGGTGCCGTGCCTGCCATTACCGATGCTGGCACGAATGGCGGCCAATTCGTGCTGACCCAGAACGCCGCCATCCTGGGCTACATCGCCGATACGTTTCCCGATGCCAAGCTCGGCGGCGACGGCAGTGCGCAGCAACGCGCCATCGCGACCAAATGGCTGGCGTTCTGCAACTCCGACTTGCACCCGGCATTCAGCCCCTTGTTCGGACCGAGCGCTTTCAGCGAGGATCCGGCGCATTACGACGCGATCAAGGCGGCCGCGCGCAAACGCATCCGGAAGTACTTTGAAACCGCCAATGCCGCGCTGGAAGGCAAGCAATGGCTGGCCGGTTTCCGCAGCTTCGCAGATCCCTATTTCTACATCACCCTGCGCTGGGCCGACGCAATGAAGATCGATGTCTCGGATCTTGCCAATCTGGTCGCATTCAAACAGCGGATGGAGGCCGATGCCGGCGTGCAAGCCGCGCTCAAGGCGGAAGGTCTGGCGTAAACACGGTAACGCTTCAACGAAAAGGCCGCGCAGTGCGCTGCCTTTTTTGTGGTTATCTGCGCGATGCACCGCCCTAAGGTTGACGCGACCACACCCGCGACATTTCCAGATAGGTGAACGACGCCGACCAGGTAATCAGCAGCAGCCCGGTCACGGCTTCCAGCCCGGCCAGCAGGCGCAACGCCCCGACCGGCGACAGATCGCCGAATCCCACCGTGCTGTAGGTCGCCGCGGAAAAATAGATCGCATCAAAAACCCGGTCCGTGCCGTGCTGCCCATGCACGAAACCGGTGTCGGGCATCCCCGCCAACGCCCAGTAAGCGAGCCCATAGCACCAGATCTCGACAATGTGCAGCCCCAGCAGCGCGAAGATGACCTTCAGCATCCTGCGCCGGTCGCGCCTGGGTTCGCGTGTGGTGTAACGCCTGGCCAGCCAATGCACGCCTTCGTAGTGGATGACGACGACCAGGGCGGTGATCGCGACGGCCACCACCGCGACCAGCAAGTGTTCGCCCACCTGCTCGCGGGGGATCAGCCAGTCCAATGCTCGGGTCTCAGCGCTTGTCGATGGGCACGTAGGCCTGGTCTTCCGGGCCGGTGTAGGTCGCGCTCGGGCGGATGATCTTGCCGTCCTCGCGCTGCTCGATCACGTGCGCGCTCCAGCCGGTGGTGCGCGCGATCACGAACAAAGGGGTGAACATCGGCGTCGGAATGCCGAGCATGTGGTACGCACTGGCGCTGTACCAGTCCAGGTTGGGGAACATCTTCTTGCTGTCCATCATCAGGGTCTCGATGCGCTCGGACACATCGAACAGCACCTGGTTTCCGCCTTCCTTGCACAAGCGGCGGCTGATCTCCTTGATGATCGGATTGCGCGGATCACCGATGGTGTAGACCGGATGGCCGAAGCCAATGACGATTTCCTTCTTCTCCATCCGCGCACGGATGTCGACCTCGGCGGCATCGGCACTGTCGTAGCGGCTGATGATGTCCATCGCCACCTCATTGGCGCCGCCGTGCTTCGGTCCGCGCAGCGCGCCAATCGCGCCGGTGATGCAGCTATGCATGTCGCTGCCGGTGCCGGCGATCACCCGCGCGGCAAACGTCGAAGCATTGAATTCGTGCTCGGCATAAAGAATGAGCGACTTGTCCAGCGCATCAGCGTGCAGTTCCGAAGGTGCCTCGCCATGCAGCAGGTGCAGGAAATGCGCGGCGACGTTGTCGTCGTCGGTTTCCACGTCGATGCGACGACCGTTGCGGGTGAAATGCCACCAGTACAGCAGCATCGAACCGAAGCTCGCGATCAACTTGTCGGCGATCTCGCGCGCTTCGCTGGCGGGATGGCCTTCGCGTTCCGGCAGCACCGTGCCCAGCACCGAGCAACCGGTGCGCAGTACGTCCATCGGGTGCGCGTTGGCCGGGACGAGTTCCAGCGCGTCGGTCACGATCGCTGGCAGGCCGCGCAGGCGCTTGAGCTTGGTCTTGTAGGCATTGAGCTGCGACTGGGTCGGTAGCGTGCCGTGCACCAGCAGGTGGGCTACTTCCTCGAACGTCGACTTGGTTGCCAGATCGTGGATGGCATAGCCGCGGTAGTGCAGGTCGTTGCCGCTGCGGCCGACCGTGCACAGCGCGGTATTGCCCGCTGGCGTACCGGACAGCGCAACCGACTTTTTCGGCTTCGGCAACTTGTTGGTGCTGGTTGTCTCGCTCATGCTCATGCGTCCTTCTTGTCGTGCATCTTGTCGTCTGCAAACAGTGCGTCGAGCTTGGCCTCGTAGGCGTGATAGCCCAGGAAGTCGTAGAGCTCGGCGCGCGTCTGCAGGGTGTCGATGATGTGCTTCTGGGTGCCGTCGCGGCGGACCGTCTCGTAGAAATGCAGCGCCGCCTTGTTCATCGCGCGATAGGCGCCGCAGCAGTACAGGGCGATGTCGACGCCGGCATCGCGCAGCTCGTCGGTGGTATAGAACGGCGTGCTGCCGAACTCGGTCAGGTTGGCGAGGATCGGCACGCGGACAGCAGCCTTGACCTTGTGGTAATCGTCAATTGAAGTCATCGCTTCGGGGAAGATCATATCGGCGCCGGCTTCGACATAGGCGACCGCACGTTCGATCGCAGCGTCCAGTCCCTCAACTGCCGCCGCATCGGTACGCGCCATGATGACGAAATCACGATCCGAGCGTGCGTCCACCGCCGCCTTGATCCGATCGACCATCTCGCTGGTGGGCACCACTTCCTTGCCCGGACGATGGCCGCAGCGCTTCTGCCCGACCTGGTCTTCCATGTGCACTGCGGCCACGCCAATACGCTCGAAACTGCGGACGGTGCGACCGATGTTGAAGGCGCCGCCCCAGCCGGTGTCGATGTCGACCAGCAGCGGCATGCCGGTCGCGTCCACGATTCGACGCGCATCGATAAGCACGTCTTCCATGGTGCTGATGCCGAGGTCCGGCATCCCCAGCGAATTGGCGGCCACGCCGCCGCCAGACAGGTACAGCGCCTGGTAGCCAGCGCGCTTGGCCATCAGGCCGGCATAAGCGGTAATCGCGCCCATGACCTGCAGCGGGGCCTCGGCTTTGATCGCGGCGCGGAAGCGCGCGCCGGCGGACGCTGGAATCGGGTCGCGCATGGAGCCTCCCGGGAAAACCGGTATTTTAGCGGATCGCCTTGGCCGATTGCCCGCTTGCACCGTCCGCTTCCCTTGACGGCACCTCCATACCGACTGTGCCACCGTCGTTTGGCGATGACGAGCCCCATTTTTCTCCGGTTCGTGGCTTCGCGGACGCCCCCAGGAGCAAATCATGACCAAGTCCTACAGCAAGACCCCCGAAGCCCTTGCCCGCCTGACCCCCGAGCAGCGCCGCGTAACCCAGGAATCCGGCACCGAACGCCCGTTCGACAATGCCTTCAACGGCAACAAGGAACCCGGCCTGTACGTCGACATCGTCTCCGGCGAGCCGCTGTTCACATCAAAGGACAAGTTCGACAGCGGTTGCGGCTGGCCCAGTTTCAGCAAGCCAGTGACGTCCGAGCATGTCGTCGAACACCGCGACATCAGCCACGGCATGATGCGCACTGAAGTCCGTTCGACCCATGGTGACAGCCATCTGGGCCATGTCTTCGAAGACGGCCCGGCCGATGCCGGCGGCCTGCGCTACTGCATCAACTCGGCGTCGCTGCGCTTCATCCCGCTCGAGGCATTGGAGCGCGAAGGCTACGAGGACTATCTCCCGGTGTTCGATGGCGCACATGCAGGAGGCGCGGCATGACTGCCACCACTGAAACCGCACTCCTCGCCGGCGGCTGCTTCTGGGGCATGCAGGAATTGATCCGCAGTCAGCCCGGCGTGCTGTCCACCCGCGTGGGGTATTCCGGCGGCGAGGTGGCCAATGCCACCTATCGCAACCACGGCAACCATGCCGAGGCGATCAAGATCGATTTCAATCCTACGCAGACCAGCTTCCGCAAGATGCTCGAGTTCTTCTTTCAGATCCACGATCCGACCACGGTGGACCAGCAGGGCAACGATCGCGGCGCCAGCTATCGTTCGGCGATTTTCTACACGTCGGATCAGCAACGCCGCGTTGCCGAAGACACGATTGCCGATGTCGAAGCGTCGGGCTTGTGGCCTGGCAAGGTGGTGACCGAACTCGCTCCAGCCGGCCCGTTCTGGGAAGCAGAACCCGAACACCAGGATTACCTGCAGCGCTATCCGACCGGCTACACCTGTCACTATTTGCGCCCGGGCTGGACACTGCCGCGCCGCGGCGACGCATGACGTCGGACGTACATGACGTCGAGGTCGCCATCATCGGCGCCGGCACCGCCGGCATGGCCGCGTACCGCGAGGTGCGCAAGAACATAGACCGGGTCGCCTTGATCGAAGGCGGTCCGTTCGGCACCACCTGCGCTCGGGTTGGCTGCATGCCGTCGAAGCTGTTGATCGCTCCCGCCGATGCACGCCATCGCCTGTCCGCCCTGCCCGCCTTCGGCATCCATAGCGACGCCGGCAAGGTCGATGGGGTTGCGGTGATGCGCCGCGTACGCGAGGAACGCGACCGCTTCGTCGGCTTCGTCAAGGATGCAGTCGAGGGCTTCGACCAGGCACACATCGTGCGCGCACATGCGATGTTCGAGGACCCGCATACCTTGCGACTGAGTGAAGCCAGCGAAGGCACGAAGCCAGCGTTCAAGCGCATCCGCGCCGGCCGTATCGTGATCGCGACCGGATCACGGCCGTGGATTCCGGCATCGTTGCGTCCTGCCGGCGACCGCCTCGTCGTCAATGATGATGTGTTCGACTGGCTGGACCTGCCACGGTCAGTGGCGGTGTTCGGCGCAGGCGTGATCGGCCTGGAACTGGGCCAGGCGCTGCACCGGCTGGGCGTGCACGTTCACCTGTTCGGCCGCGGTGGCGGCATCGCCGGCCTCGGCGATCCGGTGGTGCGCGACGTGGCCCGGAGAATCATTGGCGCTGAAATGCCGATCAGCCTGGATGCGAGCGACGTGCGCATCGAGCGGGCATGCAAAGGCGATGGCGATGTCGTCGTGTACTTCACCGATGACGATGGCAGCGCCCGCAGTGAACGCTTCGATTACCTGCTCGCAGCTACGGGACGCATCCCCAACGTCGACAAACTGGGCCTGCCCAAAACCGGGCTGGCGCTGGACACGCGCGGCGTGCCGGTCTTCGATCCGCAGAGCATGCAGGCGGGCAACAGCCATATCTTCATCGCCGGCGATGCGGGCAATGACATGCCGGTGCTGCACGAGGCCGCCGACGAAGGCCACCTGGCCGGCAGGAATGCCGCCAGCTTCCCTGCGGTGTACAAGCACACCCGGCGCACGTCGCTGGGCATCGTGTTCTGCGATCCCCAGGCGGCCTTCGCCGGACAGCGTCATGCGCAACTGATCAAGGATCGCGTGGACTTCGCGACTGGCGAGGTCTCATTCCAAGATCAGGGGCGCGCGCGCGTGATGCTCGTCAACCAGGGCCTGCTCCGCGTGTATGCCGAACAGGGCAGCGGATTGCTGCTGGGCGCGGAGATGTTCGGCCCGGACAGCGAACATCTCGCGCATTTGCTGGCATGGGTGATCCAGATGCGCATGACCGTGGAGCAGGTGCTGGACATGCCGTTCTACCATCCGGTCATCGAGGAAGGCCTGCGCACCGCGTTGCGCTTGCTGCTGGAAGACCTGGGCATGGGCCCACATCCGCCATTGCGCTGCATCGATTGCGTGCCAGGCGCCTGAACATTCTTCCAACTGCACCGCGCGGCGCATTCTGTTCTACTGAAACCATCGAGATCGTCGGGCGACCTGTGCATGGGTGAGAGCGGCATCATTTTGTGCGTGGACGACGATTCGACCGTGCTCAGCGCACTACGCACGGTGATGGCGGCGAATTTCGGCCAGCATATGCATGTCGAGTTCGCCGAAAGTGGTGAGGAGGCCTTGGAGATCGAGGCCGATCTGCGTGCGCAGGGGCGCGAGCTGAGCCTGATCATCTCCGATTTCATGATGCCGGGGCTGCGCGGCGACGAGCTGCTGGCGCGCCTGCATGACCGCTCCCCGAACACGATCAAGATCCTGTTGACTGGACAGAGCGACATGAGCGGGGTCAAGCGTGCGATCAACGACGCCAATCTGTACCGCTTCCTGGAAAAGCCCTTCCTCAACGAGGACATCGTGCTGACGGTGCGCGCGGCAATCCACGCCTACCGTCAGGAGCGCGACCTGATCAGCCAGAACGAAAAGTTGCGGCAGATGAACGCCGAACTGGAATCGCTGGTTGCGGCGCGCACCCTGGAACTGATGGAGAAGAACCAGCAGCTGGAAATACTCTCGGTCACCGACGCCCTGACCGGGCTGTTCAACCGCCGCAAGCTCGACCAGGAGATGGAAGAGGAATTGACACTCAGTCGGCGCTATGCGGTGGAGATTGCCTTGGTGCTGATCGACATCGACCATTTCAAGCGCGTCAACGACACGCATGGCCACGGCGCCGGGGACAGGGTGCTGGCAGGCGTCGCTGATGTCCTGCGCGATTGCACACGCGATTCCGACGCCCTGGGTCGCCTGGGCGGCGAGGAATTCGTGGTGCTGTGCCGGCACAGTAGCCGCGACGGCGGGATGGCCATCGCAGAAAACCTGCGCGCTGCCATCGCCACTCACGTGTTTGTGGGGGTGGACCCGATCACTGCGAGTTTTGGCGTGTCCGCCTACCGGGACGGCGATACCGTGGCCAGCCTGCTTGGTCGCGCCGATGCCGCCCTGTACCGGGCCAAGCACAACGGCCGCAATCGGGTGGAGATGGAGATTGACTGAGTTCGAGGCGGGCAACCGGCCACCGACGACCGTCGCGCAGCTGACGCAACGGGTGGAACATCTTGAACGTGAAGTGGCCGAGCGGCGACAGGGCGAATCCCTGCAGCGCGCCCTGTACGAAATCGCTTCGCTGTCTACCGCCGACAGTCCGGAGCACGAACATTACGCGCAACTGCACGAAATCGTCGGCCGCCTGATGTATGCCAAGAACTTCATCATCGCCACCTACGATGCCGAGCATGGGCTGATCCGCCAGGAATACCTGGTGGACGAGGACCTGGCCGAGGTCAAGGAGACCTTTCCCTACGGCGAGGGCATTTCCTCGCTGGTGATCCGCACCCGTCTCCCATGGTTGATGGATAACGACCTGTTCCAGTCCCTGGTCGCCCAGGGCGAGATCCTGGCCGCGCGCGGGGTGGTCGACTTCAACAGCTGGATGGGCGCACCGCTGATCGCGCAGGATCGGGTGTACGGATTGATCATCGTGCAAAGTTATAGCGCCGAGATCACCTACACGCAGGCTGACCTGGACCTGCTCAGTTTCGTGGCCAGCCATGTGGCGGCGACGGCGGCGCGCTGGCAAGCCAACGCGGCGCTCCAGCGTGCGATGGACAATCTTGCGGCGTCGGCGGAAACGCTGCGACTGGTGGGTGACATCGGCAAGGACCTGACCGGGAGCCTGGATGCCGAAGCGATCTGCAGGACGCTGGAGAAACGCTTTTCCAAACTGCTGCCGGTGGATGTGTTCGGCGTCGCCTTGCTATCGCCGGCGGGCGATGCGCTCGACTATGTGTTTTATGTCGAAGACGGATTGCTCGACGCACCCAGCTCGTTTCCGCTCGACCACCCGACCTCGCTGGCGGCGCTGACCTTCCGCGAAGACCGGGAAATGACCCTGTTCAACGAAGCCCAGCTTGCCGATGCGCCCGGCGCCAGCTTCTTAGAGGAAAGCATGCCGATCCTGTCAGCGGTGTTCCGCCCGCTGATCGCAAACGGCCGCCGCATCGGCGTGGTGACCGTGCAAAGCCACCAGGCCGATGCCTACCAAGAGCGCGAGCTGGAGGTGTTCCGCTCGGCCGCCGCGTTCGCTGCAATTGCGCTGGCCAATGCCGATGCATTTGCCGTCGCCGAAAATGCACGCAAGCAGGCGGCCAAGGCACTGGAGGACCAGCACCAGGCCGAGGCCCACCTCATCCATTCGGAGAAGATGGCCGCGCTCGGTCAACTGATCGCGGGCGTGGCGCACGAAATCAACACCCCGATCGGAGCAATCAAATCCAGCGGCCAGAATATTACCGACGCGCTCGACAGCGCCCTCCTCGGCCTGCCGGCATTGCTCGACGATCTCGACCAAACCGACCGCGAGCGCTTCAGTGCGCTGGTGGCGCGCGCGAACAAGCCCAGGAACATGCTCAGCACACGTGAGGAACGCTCGGTCGTGCGCAACGTGACCGCGGCACTGGAGGCTTTGGGCCTTGACCAGGCGCGGCATCACGCCGACCTGCTGGTGCAGTTGCAGTCCCACACCGACCTGGACCAGATGCTGCCGCTACTGCGGCACCCGGCCGCAGCTCGCATCCTGGACATCGCCTACGGGATTTCCACGATTTCCACCAACGCCGGGAACATCAACACGGCGGTGGACCGGGTAGCCAAGATCATCTTCGCGCTGAAGTCGTTCTCCCGCTTCGGCGGCGTGCAGGTGTGGACGGAGTCGAATCTGGGCGAAGGACTGGAGACGGTGCTGACGATTTACCAGAACCAGATCAAGCACGGCACCGAGCTGGTCCGCCAATTCCAGGAGATCCCACTGGTGCGCTGCCTGCCCGACGAGATCAACCAGGTCTGGACCAACCTGATACACAACGCGTTGCAGGCGATGGACCACAAGGGCACGCTGACGATCAGCCTGTGCCAGGAAGGCGGCGACGCAACGGTTTCGATCAGTGACACCGGTTGCGGCATATCGCCTGACGTGCAAAAGCGGATATTCGAACCTTTCTTCACCACCAAGGCCACCGGCGAAGGCACTGGCCTGGGGCTGGACATCGTCCGCAAGATCGTGGAAAAACACATGGGCAGGATTACCGTGGAAAGTGAAGTCGGGCGTGGCAGCACCTTCACTGTGCATTTACCGATAGCCGGAGCCGCATAATGGAAAAAGGCATTTTGTTATGCGTGGACGACGAAATCATCGTGCTGACGGCGTTGAAGGATCAGCTTCGGCGCGCCTTCGGCAATGACTTCGTGATTGATGTCGCCGAAAGCGCCGAGGAAGCGCTGGAGCTGCTGGACGAGCTGGCCGAAGAAGGCCACACCTTGTTGGTGATCGTGTCGGACTGGCTGATGCCCGGCATGAAGGGTGATGAATTCCTGATCGAGGCGCACAGGCGGTTCCCGTCGGTCGTCAAGATCATGCTGTCCGGCCACGCCGAGACCGCCGCAGTCGATCGTGCCCGTCACGAAGCAGGCCTGCATGATTTCCTTGCCAAGCCCTGGAACGCCGAGGCGCTGGTGGACTCGATCAACCAGGGCCTGCGGGTAAAGCACTAGCAGCGACGAGGAGAGCAAGCCCGGCATAATCGCCG
>JBBSTP010000006.1:0-29155 GCA_038235795.1 Lysobacterales bacterium
CTGACATTGGTTCACGCGAGAAGTGATGTGTTCGACTACATCGAACGCTTCCATAACCCGCGTATGCAGCGCAGGCTAGATGCCAAAGATCAGGCCTTTAGACTCTTAACCCAACAGTCCGTGGAAACGGGGTAGAACCCGTCGTGCAGATCCATCGTCGCGCTCCGGACTGAACTTGGCACATCCAAACCGGGATGCTCTCGACGATCAGGCCTGCCTAGTTGGGACACTCGTCCGCGAGAGCAAAACGTAGCCGTGCGCGGTCGATACACCCGCGCGACTTCAGATCAAGCCATCCTTGGCGTTCGCGTGCCACCCCTCAATTTAGCTGATAAAGCACAGCATTACGGGAGTGGAACCGTCGTCTCAGAGCCTACGCGGTAGACGGGTGCGCCTAGCTCAGCGGCAACTGCCCACGCGCCTCCGCCAGGCCGTGCGTATCCAAAATACGGAACTTCGGTTCGTCAGGCAGGAACGGGTTCGAAGGCCGAGAGATTTCCACGGTCAGCTCCACCCACCTGCCGGTCTTCGACGCCTCTGCATACCAACCAGCGTCGCCCGGTGGCACGTTCAGAATGTGCACTTTCTCCCCATGCCAAAGCTCCGTCGTCCGGTGCTGCTCGAAGAATCCGCTACACCGGGACGTCCACGGCTGCTCTTGAACTACGATCCACTCGGACTTCGTTGCACCAACCCTCAAGTGAGTGAGGGTCAAGACCGTCTTGTCGAGGTGCAGCGAAATCGTATGTCCACCGGCATTCACGGCGGCGCTCAGCGACAGGGTCTTGTGTGATTTTTTGATGAGAGTCTGTGGATGCAAGACAGTCACCCAAAGCGTCCCAGTTGCATCCCTCTTCACCAGCTCCTTCTGGCTTGACTTCGCGGGCTTGACATCAGGCCGACCCACCACGATCCCTAAGGCGACATCCTGGGCGACAGCGTCGCTAACCGCGAGGAGGATCGCAGCATTGACGTGGTCGTTGAGCGCAGCAAGCACCGCTTCGTGCAATGCTGAGAACGTGAGGCCAAGCGATGGCTCTGTTGCATCCTCGCTCTCGAATGTGATCGTGGTTTCGTACCCGGCACCCATGGGTCTCACGCAGGTGCCATAGGTCTTCACGCCTGGAACGGCGCAGCCAACCTCACGACCTAAATGGCTCGCATGCGTGCTCATGACGCCGCTGGCAAAAAGGGGGTCGGATTTTGTGATTTCAGCATCGCTCGAAAGGCAGTAACGAATGAGAACTTCGACTTTGTTCTGTGGGCTTGGGGCGCGAGGGTTACTCTCACGCAGTTCGACGGGTTCGGGGGCATTTGTTTCTTGCAGGCTCATGAGAACTCTCCAAAAGAAAGGGGGCGGTATCAACGGGGGTGAAACGGACGCGCGAAGGCGATCGCGGGTGGCGATCGGCGCGCAAAGACAGTCGATGAGGCGTAACGCTGAAAGCGAACGCGCTATGAAGGCGGCAATGTGACTCGCCGCGGACCGGTGTATTTGCTATCCGGTCTTTGATGAAGGGCAGCGAAGGCGCTGCTAGTGGATACGCGACTTTGGTGCTTGGTCGCGCGGCAGTTGTCCCGATGGAGTAACCGCCGACACACCTTAGTTACCACGAGATCGATCAGGAATCAATGGGACAGGAGCAACTTGTTCCATGTTGTCAAAACGACCGCCGCCAACAGAATGGTGGCGAGGCGCAGCTGGCCACCCTTTGATTGGACCCCCAGACCTACAGGCAGGACCGACCCGAGGAACGGGGGCAGCGGCCTATTGATTATTTTCAGGTAGCCCAATTCGTGTCTGCCGAGCTCAGGCCCGATGCGGTCGGCAATCCCTTCTCCGGGGGCGACGACGACGACCTCGTGGTGTGGCATTGCCGCGCGGAGCACAGTTGTCAGTCCTGTGGCAACCAGCCGCAGATCTTCCAATGATGCGCACCTGATGACGCGGCCCTCGGGATCGGCGCCGCTAAGGATTGCCTCCCAAATCGGCATTTCATTATGCAGTTGCGTCTTGCCCAAGCAACGAGCCCGTTCGACGATGGCATCCAATGCCATGCCGTCGATGCTCTTGTCCCCAATCCATTGCTCGCGTGGAATCACTCTTGGGGCAGAAAGGAGAAGTGGGCTTTGCTGGTCGCCGGAGCGGCGCTTTCGGGGGCGCTCTCCGGCATGCACCGTTAATGGGAGTTCGATCAACGCGCGTTGGATGACTTCCTTGGCGCCCGGAGTCGCATGCAAGCGGACCATTGCCAACTCGATCTTTCCCGAGCGGAAATAGTCTTCAGAACAACGCCTCACGGCGCCAATCGACACCCGGAACCGTTTGACCGGGGGCATTGGACCTTCGGGCCTGTTGGTGTGTTCGATCTCTGTGGGAGCCAAGGCGTTGACGATGGCCGCTCGGGGGCCGGCGATATCGAATCGCGACATGGATGCCCGATGAATTGCCTGTCGAACCCACTCCGGAGACCGACCAGAGAGGGCAGCGATGCCGACGCTGGTTAGGCAGGCAAAGGCCCGCCGGGAGGCCAGTGGCTCCACCATTCCTACCGTGTGTATGTAGGTAGTCAGACTGGTCTGTAACGATGCATGACCGCGTCGGGATCGAAAGGCGGCAGCATGAGCTTCCGACAAGTCATGGTGTCCAGCCAGCTGCAGGGCGAAATCTCTTGGTGCCAAGTGCAGCGTGAAGGGCACCTCGCCCGGCTGGGTCTGCTTGGCAATTGCATCGACGAGGGTTTGATCTGCCAAAAGTAGCAGGAACTCAAGGGATGCCGCGTTATGTCTCAGCCAGTACTGCCGAGCCCTCGGCTCGCCAGTTACGAAGCGCAACGCCGAACCGATTAGCGACGAGAACACGTCTGGTTCGATTGGTAATCGGGGATCGGTGCTGTCGGGAAATAGCGGATGCGTCGCGAGGGGAGTCCGGAGGATCGCCGCATTGTCCATCCGTATCTCGGCGAGCACGGGTGCCAGAGAGGCATCTAGGGAAATTACTCGCGATGCTCGCTTGGTCTTCACTCCCCCCAGCCGATTCCGGCGCACAAGCAGGACTTGCCTGCCCTCTTCGTGCACCAAGTCGCGCTGCTCTCGCATTGCAATCTCAGCGCTGCGCGCCCCAGACGCGTATCCAACTGCGAACGCTTGAGATGCCCTCCGAGCTTCATATGTCGATCCGAAGGATTCCGGGGCAGTCCCCGTACGTAGGATTTCGCTGACCTGTTTGTATTCAATGGGGCTCACCACGCCCACATCGGGAACGCCAGATATGCTCCCTCCCATGCCTCTCAGGTCGACTGACGGGCATCCGTGTGCACGTGCCAGATAAGAATGGAAGTAAGACAAGTAAGTGGCAACCCAGGGCTGATACTTGGGCTTGGACTGATCAACGGCCAGCTTGTAGAGGTCAAAAAGCTCATCTGCTTCCAGATGGAGAAGCGGCGCGTTTGGGGAGGTTCGAGCCAGACTTCCGCCGACGTGGACGACGTACGCATATACCGTCCTCGGGAGAACCAGCTTCTGCCCATCTGCCGCCGGCAGGAGCAATGTGCGTGCATATCGCGCGAGCAGAGTAATTAACGGCGACTTCTGGCGAGCGCCCGCAAGGAACGCATCGATCTCTTCGACCAATGCAGGGCGGAGCAGAGCGGCGTCCGCACCTGAGGGGAACGACGCTCCGCTGGTTGGCATCACCTTCGGGCGAGCTTTGGGGATCCGGAGAATATTCCGCAGATGCGAATAGTCCTGCATCACTTCTTTCGGCTTCCGCGACGGGATTGTGGCTTCTTTGCACAAAGCTGGTTCTTCGTCAGCAATGTCTTGGCATCGCGGCGCAGCCGAATACAGCTTTCCGGACAGCAGGCTGGTGATCCTTGCAAGCGACAGTCCCGTTGAACTACTACTACCAGTCCACACATCGCGAAGCGGGGGCGAATGTTCAAAAAAGTGTGCAATGCGCGCAGCCTCGAGCAGGATGTTGATCAAGGATTCGCCAGACTCCTGTGTGATCCAACTGGGCAGGACACGAGCAAGCTCTTGTCCCAGAGATTTCTTGTGAACAATCGTTTGGCCTTGCTTCAGAAGGCAAAGAGCCGCAATTGCCACAGGACCTCGCAGCAATTCAACCGACTCTGATTCGGGGCAACCCGCAATTTCCACGGGTATAGCGATGGCGTCTTCCAGACCCTCCACGACACGGGCCCGGTAGAGATTGAGGAATACAGACTGCAAGCGCGGCCAATCGCAGATTCCGTGCCAGAGAACGAGCGCCAAGAGCAGGCGAATGCGTGCACCAAGAACACCGGTTCCGCGCTGTCTACCATTGAGCAACCCCGCAAAGTAATCGCGAAGGTGTAGTAGTGAGTCGTATGCGGTTGGGAACGAGGGTGAAAACGGGGATGGCTCGACTTGGGCTAAATGGAAGTATGGAAGCCTAGGGATCTTCCATCCCCTGTCGTCTCGAGCCGTCTGGAGTTCTGCGCGCAACGCGTCCACGACCACCTCGATCTCAGCCAGACTTTCAGCTTCCTGGGTGAGCGAACGGCGAAGGTCGCGTACGGCATCAGCGTCAATAGTCCCGCCTTTGCCCGTGAAACCTAGGACGCCGTCTTCCAGGTGCATCCGGACGCGGGCGCGCGCGGCAGACCCTCGTTCTTTCCGATATATGTCCCTCTCGTCACGATGCTTCGAGCGAAGTCTTTTAATGGAAGCAAGATGATCGGGGATCAGCTTCATGACCCAAGGTCCGAGAGAGATCGGGTCCCAAGGAGGGGTATTGGCTGCGGGAAGCCCATGGAGCGGCTTCCAGCCATCGCGAAGGAGCACTGCCTCGGCAGCCTCAGCTGTCGTCTCGAGAAATGCCTGTGGCTCCATGAACGACTCCGTGCCGAAAGGCTGCGTGCCCCATGCGACATGCCCGAGCAAGGCCTCCACATAGATTCCCGGGCAACCGTGGACTCGCAGCTCGGTCGCCAGCCGGTGTCGGAAAGCATTTGAGGGCAGCTTCCATCCACGAGGAAGGCGTTTGCGCATATCTTCGCCGGTCAGGGCCCGCACGCCGCCCGTCGTGGGAACAAAGAAAATCGGTCCGCTCCCATCCAGCGCGGCACTGGCCGCCAGCCTCAGGGGCTGCGAAATATCTTTGTCCACGGCTAGCGCTGCGAGATGATGGCCGTAGGCTACCAAGGCCTTTAGCAACATGGGGCAGAGTGGAACCAAGCGGCCCAAATGGCCCTCGTCAAGGATCTTCTCGCCCACAACAGCGCAGCGGCCCCTGAAGGAAAAGTTGTACCGGGTCAGCCGACCCACGTTGTCACCGGGACGAAAGCCTGTGCCTGAACATGCCAGCCATGCCACCGCAGGCGCCAGCACACCCTGCAGTTTGCGTTTTTCCGTGCGGGTCGCGTTGAGGTAGCCGGCAGGTTGTCCGAGAGCGGTTCGGTTGTGGGCAGCGACTTTGCGCACGGCCGTCGTCTCCAACTGGAGCTGGCTTCCTCCGACCAGGCCATTTCCATCGCTGACTGCCCCACAATCACCATAGCCATGTTGACTGCATGCTGTTGTATAGACCGCGTGCAATCGATCACGTGGGTAAGCCGCGTAAGCCAAGCCGACATCGGTGGCGCCGAGGAATTCGCCAGAGACCAACTGGGCGAGCGGAACATCTCGGGAAACCTGAAGCAGCTCAAGAAGGTGCGCATTGCGTATACGCGCAATAGTTTCCCGAGGCTCATCCTCACGGGTTCTGGCCTGATGCGAGCGCACGACCTCAAGCAGTTTCGGCAAATCGGTCAGCAGCCAATGCACTTCTCCGCCTTCCCGCGATGCCCTGTACGCACGGAGCAAAGTGACAATGCTGCTGGGCAGGGGCTGGATGACGCGGTCGGAAACAGCGCGCACGAGCATCGCCTGACCTCGCTTAACTGGGTTGTAGCGGGCCCCTTGCACGGGAGCCAGGAACGTTATCGCTCCTTGATCGAGAAGGATCGCCCGATCATGCCCTTTGGGAAGCGCAGCCAGACCCGACAGAAGCGGCGTAGACCATATCTGCGCATCGTTCCAGCCGGTGCAGCCTTCCAAAAGCACGAGGAGGGACGCCTCCAATTCCACGCGGTTGCTGGCTTCCAAAGCCTCGGTCGCGCGTTCTCTCCAGCGCGCCACGGCACCGCGCATCTCTCCGCTCGTGAGTGCGTCCCATTGGTCCCTTGCCCAGGGAGCCTGGCGAACATCCATGAAGGCCCGCCGTGCGTGGGCGGCGCGTTGGTGGATCGTCGCATCGGGGGCTGATTCGACCAGCTGGGAAAACGTCATCGAAGTCTGTTCTGACTGGGATTCGCCGGCGTCCTCCGCATGCGCTATGTGGGATGCCCCCAACGGCATCGCGCTGCCTAGCGCCAGCTCGATGTCTCGCTCAGGCCCCTCGATTAGGGCGAGTGGTCGTGGCAGCTTGGGTGCGGGTGCGCGCGGACCGAGGCGGCCGCCCGGTCCAACGACATCGCCGGGCCGACGCGCGCGTTGTAGTTCCCCTAAGAGGGCCGTCAACGCTGGCAACAGCGCTTGGGGTAATCCCGCTGAAGATTTTGCCGCAGAGAGGATCCTATCGGCGTTAATCCCGATCCCTAGGCTTGCAAGGAATGCCTCGCGGCCGCGCTGAACTTTCTTGTCCCTTGCATCGCTCGTACCAACCAGGAACTGGGCGATGGCATCGATTCGTGCAGCCGAAGGCTTCGTTCCCGTGCGATGCCTAATGAGCAAGCCACCGAAGATCAAGGCTTGCAGGGCTCGCACCCCACCCGCCGTCTCATCACCTACTCGAAGAGAAAGAGCAACATATGGAGACGGCAAGCCCAGCCCGAAGAGGTTATTGCGGTCCCGACGCGGGGAGTGCCGAACGATGGCGGTGTGTGGCGTCGCCAGTTCTTCCGAGATGGATGTGGGCAACATGCGGTCCACGAAGTTCCACCCCAAGGACTCCGTCAAGAGGGCCACCGCGAGTCTTGCGGTATCTCGGATCTCGCCTAGCTCGCGCTGTTCGCCGGGACAACCGAGCAACGAGGAAAGGGTGGGCTCAACGGACTTTATCGATAGGGGGCTCGCCATTGTGGTGACTCGAGAGGCGTATCCTTAGCCTGCACCGAGGGAGTGCTGGTGTCAAATTTCTAGGCACTATTGTGACAGTTTGGCGGTCTGTGCCAGTAGATAGAGATGTAGGACTACAGAATGTAACTTTCTTTCCAAGTATTTAGCGGTTAGATCATCAATTAAATCAATTGTTTACGGATATTTCTCCTGTTCTATTAGCATTGCTAATCTTTTATATATCTGATCTTTTAGGCACTCATAATGCCGAGGTGGTTCGAGTCCACCTATAGCCACCATCTCGCGGACCTCCAGGTCTGCAAACGGATGACAGCCGACCGACCCGCCGCACGGCGGGTCTCTCATTTCCGCCGCAATTCGCGCAGGGCCGCAACATGGACATCTTCAAGGTTTTCACCATCGAGGCGGCGCATCGCCTGCCCAATGTGCCTGGAGGTCACCAGTGCGCGCGCCTGCACGGGCATTCGTTTCGGGTCGAATTGCATGTCTCCGGCGACCCCGGTGCGCAGTCCGGCTGGGTGATGGATTTCGCCGACATCAAGGCCGCGTTCAAACCGTTGTACGACCAACTGGACCATCACTATCTCAACGACATCGAGGGCCTCGACAACCCGACCAGCGAACAGCTTGCAATGTGGATCTGGGATCGCCTCAAGCCTGATTTGCCGCTATTGAGCGAAGTGGTGGTGCACGAGACCTGTACCTCGGGCTGCCGCTACCGCGGTTAGCACCTCCTTCTGGCCCGCAAGTGGATCTGGCCCGTTGAAAATCAGCGGCTTGCCTGGTCCGGGGTTCCTGGATTCGTCCAGCCAAGAATTCGTGCCGCAGCTACGTGACGCGGCGGGTTACAGCGTGCCCATTGGCAGCTTTGACTGCAGCGCGCTGCGCACCTGGGCGAACTCGGTGACGATACGCGCCACCATGGTTTCGGGTTTTTCAAGGCTGCCGTCGCGGGCGCCTTCCTCCAGGGTACGCGCCGCGTCCGACAGCGTGATCGCACCGACGTTGGCGCTGGAGGATTTCAGCGTATGCGCGGCGACCCGCAGCGCGATCGGGTCGTTGCCAAGTGCGGCGCGCTCGAGTTGCGCGATCAGGCGCGGCGTGTCTTCCAGATAGACCGCGATGATCTTGTCGACTTCGCCGCCGAGGACGTCGCGCAGTTCGTCGAGGATGGCGGTGTTGAGCACGGGTGGTGAGCGCACGGCAAGTTGTTCCGGCGGTGGCAGGGTTTCCGGCACCGACAGGCTGGCGCCGCTCCAGCGATCGATGCAGCGTTCAAGGTCGTTGCGGGTGACCGGCTTGGGCAGGTAATCGTCCATCCCCGCATCCAGGCATTTCTGGCGGTCGCCGGCCATTGCATTGGCGGTCATCGCCACGATCGGCACGCGGTCCTCGGCCTTGCGCTCCTGCTCGATCTCCCGCCAGCGGCGGGTCGCGGCATAGCCGTCGAGTACCGGCATCTGACAGTCCATCAGCACCAGGTCGTAGGGCCCGGCCTGCATTTTTTCCAGCGCGATCTCGCCATTGCCGGCGGTTTCGCACTGGGCGCCGAGAACCTGCAGCAGGCGTTGCGCCACCATCAGGTTCACCGGGTTGTCCTCGACGAGCAGGATGCGGGTGCTGCGCGCCGGCCCAACCAGCTGGCGCTTGGGCGGGGCAATCACCTGCGGATCGTGGCTGGCCCAGGTGACGCCCTGCGCGGACAGGACCGAACGCAGGTCGGCGTCCTGGGCGTTGCGCGGGATCACTGTCGCTGCCAGGGGGAGTTCCAGCGACGTGGCGTCATCGCCACGCAAATAGACCAGGCGTGCCTTGCCGTACTGCGCCCTGCGCTCCAGGTTGCGAGCCAGCGCCACCGCGGTGCTGCGGATGGTGGTCAGGTCGGCCAGCACCACCGAATACGACCACGGCTCGCCTTGCATGGTGGCCTGGCGCAGGCGCTCCAGCGCGTCTTGGGTATTGTCGACCGTTGTCACCCGCAGGCCCCAGTTCGGCAGCAGCATGGTCAGGCGCATGCGCAGGCGCTGGTCGGTGGAGATCAGCAGCACGCGACCACCATGCAGATCGGCCTGGTGGGCCGGCATGTCGCCCTGGACTTTCAGTAGCGGGATCTCGAACCAGAATGCGGAGCCTTGGCCGGGCTCGGATTCCACGCCGATGCGGCCGCCCATCAGGGTCACGATGCGCCTGCAGATCGCCAGGCCCAGCCCGGTGCCGCCATAGATACGGGTGGTCGAGGCATCGGCTTGGCTGAAGGCCTGGAACAGGCGTTCCTGCGCGGCCGGTTCGATGCCGATGCCGGTGTCGCGAACCTCGAAGCGCAACTGGTGCTGGGCGGTGGTTTCACGCAGGCGCTTCACGCCCAAGGTGACGGTGCCGCGTTCGGTGAACTTCACCGCGTTGCTGATCAGGTTGCTGAGCACCTGGCGCAGTCGCACCGGATCGCTGCGCACCGGCAGGCGCACGCCTGGCTCGATATTCAGCAGCAACCGCAGGCCCTTGGCCTCGGCAGGTCGCTCCAGCAGCGTGATCACGCTTTCCAGCAGCTCGCGCAGGTTGAACGTGGTGGTTTCCAAATCCAGCTTGTCGGCTTCGAGCTTGGAGTAATCGAGGATGTCATCGACGATCCGCAACAACTGGTGCGACGACGAAAACGCGGTACGCACCAGTTCCAGCTGGTCGGGCGGCAGGTGCGAGTGCATCAACAGGTCCAGCATCGGCACGATGCCGTTGAGCGGGGTGCGGATCTCGTGGCTCATGGTCGCCAGGAATTCGCCCTTGGCCATCACCGCGGACTCGGCATCCTGCTTGGCGCTGGTCAGTTCGTGCTCAAGCCGGTTGTGCCGGTCGATCTCCAGTTGCAGCGCACTGACCTCGGCCTGGCCGCGGCGGCTGCGGTCGCTATGTTCGCGCAGCAGGCCTTCGCGCTGGCTGATCGCGATCGTCACCACGATCGTTGCGAACAGTGCCAGCAAGGCCAGCACCAGTGCCGTGCCCTGCCACTCACCCTTCACCCCCAGACGATCCAGCCCGAGCAGCAACGCCGCACCCGCCGCCGCGCCCAGTGCCAGCCAGCGTGCGGTCAGGAGGTTGAAGCGTCGGTCATCGTCTGCTGTCACCGGCATGCATCACTAATTGGTAGTTCACAAGGTAGCGTGCTGGAAATCGAAATCTAGGGCGTTCTCAGCCCGTTGTACCAGATTGCCCTGGATGAAATCGATGCCACCCATCCACAGTGCAGCCGCCGCCTGCGGATCCTCGACCGCCTGGCCGATCACCTGCAGGCCGAGCCGGTGCGCGCGCTCGATCACCACTCGCATCTCGTCGCGCAGGTTCTCGGGCAGGGGTTGCTGGGCAAAATCGGCGGAAAGCCTGACATAGCCGAGAGGCAATTGCTGCAACAACAAATCCGCATCCACGCCATGGCGATACTGGCTCAGGCAGAACTGCACGCCAGCCGGCACCAGCTGTTCGCAGACCTGGCGCAGCAGCATCGAATGCACCAGCGCATCCTCCAATCGAAGGTCGATCACCAGGGTGGTGCCGTCGATGTGGGCGCTGTCCAGCGCCTGTGCCAGCCGGTCTGCGTAGCGGTCCTGCCCCAGCGAGCGCGGTGATTGCGATACGAACAGGCGCACCGGCCGACTTTCGGCGCGGCGTCGTTGCAGCAGGATCAGCGACTGCTCCATCGCCCAACGATCGAGTTTCGGCAGCAGGCCGGCGCCATCGGCGATCGCGATGAATTCACCAGCGACATGTTCCACGCCTGCTTCGCCCTGCAGGCGCAGCAGCACCTGGAACTGTGCTTCGTCGCCGCCGGCGACCGCCACCACCGGCTGGAATGCCAATTGCAGCCCGTCACCTTCGAGTGCGCGATGGATGGTTTCCAGCATGCCACCGGCATGGCCCGCCGGAAGTGCAGGCGGCTTGTAGGCGGCGACTCCGATCGCGATGGCGCGTGCGTCGCGCGCAGCGTCCTCGGCAGCGGCGAGCACGGCGCCGGCGCTGGCAAAGCC
Source organism: Lysobacterales bacterium (assembly GCA_038235795.1). Lineage (GTDB taxonomy): Bacteria > Pseudomonadota > Gammaproteobacteria > Xanthomonadales > Xanthomonadaceae > Thermomonas. Next base: position 11,118 of record JBBSTP010000006.1, read on the forward strand.
CGGCGAGAAGTCGGTATGGCCCACCGTGGTGCTCAGGCGCAGGCGTTCATCGCCGACATGGAAATCGTGGTAGCCGATGCCATCGCGCAAGGTGCGTGCGCAGGCGTCCAGGCTGGCCGCATCCAGGTCGCTGGCCACGACCAGGAAGGCGTTGTCGCTGAGCCGTGCGACCGCATGCGTGCCGGCGACTTTGTCGAGGTGGCGGCCGGCATCGTTCATCAGCGTCTCGAAGCCGACATAGCCGAATCGGTTGCGCAACGCTGCGACATTGCCGACTTCCACCAGCAACACGCCGCCGTCCGCCGCCGCCAGCTGCCCGGCGAGCTTTTGCATCACCGCTGGCCGTGTATACAGGCCGGTGACCGGATGCCGCCCGGGCTCGGCGACGCTGGCCTGCTGCAGGCCTTGCGCCGCGCGGGAGCGACGCACGCGGCTTTGCACCGCCGCGATCAGGTGGCGCGGACGCACCGGCTTGAGGATGTAGTCGTCCGCGCCGTGCTCCAGCACCTCCATTTGCCGCTCAGGGTCCTGGTCGCCGGTCAGGAACACCACGGGCATCCGCGCGAAGCGAGGATGTTCGCGGATCTGCACGGTCAGTTCGGTGCCGCTGATGCCCGGCAGGTGCAGGTCCATCAGGACCAGGTCGGGATCGAAGCGCTCCATGGTCGCCAGCACCTGCTCGGGCGCCGCCACCACTTCCGGGATCATCCCGGCGCCGCGCAGGATTGCTTCGGCGAACAGGGCCTGGCTGCGGTCGTCCTCCACGATCATCACCCGGTACGGATCGGCCGGCTTGCTGGTGGCAGACGGATTGCCGCCGGTCGCTGCGGCCATGCGCGGGTCGGCTGAATCCACCTGGGAGGAGATCGGCAAGGACGCCAGGGCATCGTTGGCCTGCACCAGCATTCGATCGGTCTGGTGCTGGGAGGGCATGCTTGGCGCAGACAGCGCGCCGCGCAGCGACTGCAGCAATGGCGCCACCACTTGCGCCACGTCGGTATGCTCGAGTCCGGCGTCAGCGTGCAGGCGCCCGATTTCCTCGTTCATGACCCGCAACGCTTCCGGACGCCAACCCATGTTTCGATAGGTGCGAAGCTGGTTTTCGGAATCTACAAGCCGCTCGCGCAAGCGCTGCAGAAGATCGGAAGCGCCGTGGTCCGCGGCGGAAAATGTCATGAAGCCCCCTGCGAGCGCCTGTGGAGGTGGCGCCCAGCTCATATCAAGTGTGACGTAAAACGAGCTTGTTATCGGACAAGACGTGGTCGACTCAACCGGGCTGCGATTTGTCGCCGCGCCGGAACAGCTTGCGCCACAGCCACCAGACGAACAGCGCGAACAGCAGGCTGATGCCAACCACGAGGATCAGTCCCAGCCATGGATGGCTGAATGCCAACGCCAGGCCGCCAATCACTGCAGCGTCCTCGGTCACCGAGGCGCTCCAGTTGCTGAGAGGCTCCGGCGACGTATTGAGCAGGGCGCGCGAGCCGGATTTCAGCAGGTGGCTGGTCAATGCCACTCCGGCGCCGGTGGCCAGCATGCCGCCGCCCAGCTGCCCGTCGGGTGACATCGCGGCAGCGGCAAGAAAGGCGCCGGCCGGCACCCGCAGCAGCGTGTGCAACAAGTCCCAGACCGAATCCACGCCGGGGATCTTGTCGGCGAAGAACTCCGCGACGGCCAGCGTGCCGGACACACCCAGCACCCAAGGCGATTGCGCCGCCTGCATCGCATCCGGCAATTGCAGCCAGCCAAAAAAGCCGGCCACGCCGACACCAAACACCGTCAGGTACACGCGGATGCCCGCCAACCAGGCCAGCAGAACACCGATCGCGAACAGATGCGTTTGATCCATGCGAGTCACTCCCCAGACGCCGGCCAACCATGCCACCGAGCCAGTCTATACGGCAGTGCGGCTTGACGCGGGCTGAAAACCCGTGCGTTATCCAGCCGATGCAATCCGCCCAAAAGTCTTCCACCGAGCCGCCCATGCAACCACCGCGCACCATGCGCGACAGTGGCCACCCGCGTTTGGGATTCGCGCTGGTGCTGTTGGCCGCGCTGGCGCTGGCCGGCTGGGGCGCCTGGCGCGCGTTTGCGCCGCAACCGGTAAACGCCGGCGAAAAACTCCGCGAGCAAACCCAGCACATCGACCAGCTCGAGCAGCAGGTCACCACGTTGACCCGTTCCGACCAGATCAGCCGCCAGGCCAACAGCGAGCTGCAGGGCACGCTGGCCGAGCGCGATGAAGAGATTGCCAGTTTGCGCGCGGACATCGCCTTCTATGAGCGTTTCGTCGGCGCGACCGGGCAACGCCGCGGCCTGAGCGTGCACGAATTGAAACTGCAGCCGCAACGGGACGCGCAGCTGTGGCATTTCGTCGCTACACTCACGCAGAACCTCAACCGTGGCGCGGTCAACCGCGGCCGGTTGCGGTTGCTGGTGGAGGTCAGCGATGGCGGACGCATGCAGACACTGGACTGGGCGGACCTGCGCCAACAACAGAATGCCCCCGGCGTGGAGTACTCGTTCAAGTATTTCCAGCAGGTTGAAGGGGACATCGTGCTGCCGCCCGGCGTGAAGCCGGTGCGGGTGATCGCGCGGCTGATGCCGGCGTCGGGCGCGGCGGTTGAACAAAGCTTCACCTGGGGGGATGCCACCGACGCGCCGGCGAGTGCCGCCCAGGAAAAGCCGTAGAACGCGCGAACAAGCCGGACGGCGCCAACACCATATGCAAGCGCATCGCCAAGCGTCGTTACGCGCGCACAGGTTGAATCGGGCCGCATCGCGCCCCATGCTGAGGGCATGGAAACCACTGTCATCGACCTGCCCACGATCTCCGCGCCGCCACCGCCGCTCGATTTCACGACTGCGGCCGCGGCCAAGGTGAGCGAGCTGATCGCCGAAGAGGGCAATGCGGCGCTCAAGCTGCGCGTCTACATCCAGGGTGGCGGCTGTTCCGGCTTCCAGTACGGCTTCGAGTTCGACGAAGGCCAGAACGAGGATGATTTCACCATCGTCACCGACGGCGTGACCTTGCTCGTCGATCCGCTCAGCCTGCAGTACCTTGCGGGCGCGATCGTCGATTACAGCGAATCGCTGAGCGGCGCTCAGTTCATGATCCGCAACCCCAATGCCAAGACGACCTGCGGCTGTGGTTCTTCGTTCACCGTTTAAACGCTTGTGAAGCTCGGTGAGTCCGTGTGAGCACTGGCATCAGCCCATTCGCCTTTGTCGATGGCGCGCTCGACCGCGCCGACCAGTTGCGTGCCGACCCCGAAGCTCTGCTCGCCCTGTGGCCGCAGTCACGAGTCATCGTGCTGGACTCCGACGGCCGAGCGCTCGCCGATGACGAGGGCCAGCTGCAGGCCCCGACCGGCACCGAGCTTGGCGGCGAACCTGGCATCACCACCTTCCTGGGACTGCGCGACGCCCAAGCCTGGTTCGCGGCCAATGCCGACACCCTGGACACGCGCGCGCCGCAACGCATTGACCTGCGCAGCGCCGCCGCGCGCTGGCCGGCGTGGCAGGCCAGCGCATTCTCGCAGGCACGCGCGTTGCAGCATTGGCACGAGCGGCATCGCTATTGCGGCGCCTGCGGCGGCAACATCCGTTTCATCCGCGCCGGCTGGCTGGGCTTGTGCGAGGGCTGCGGCAGCGAACATTACCCGCGCACCGACCAGGCGGTGATCGTCGCTGTCGGCGATGGCGCGCGCCTGTTGCTGGGTCGCCAGGCCAGCTGGCCAGCAAGGCGCTGGTCGGTGGTGGCCGGTTTCGTCGAACCCGGCGAAACCCTGGAGCAGGCCGTCGCCCGCGAGGTGCTGGAGGAAACCGGCGTGCATGTGCGCGCATCGCGCTACCTGGCCTCGCAGCCGTGGCCGTTCCCTGGCTCGCTGATGCTGGGCTTCATCGCCGATGCCGATCCGGACGAGCCCATGGTCGGCGACGAGCTGGAAGCCGCGCGCTGGTTCAGCGCCGACGAGGTGCGCGCGGGACTTGACGCCGACTGGACCGAAGCCGATGGGGTTGGCGAAGGCATCGTCCTGTCATCACCGGTGTCCATCTCCCGTCACGTCATTCGCGTTTGGTTGGAACAACACGATGCCGCGCGTGCGGCAGATCGCGGCGTCGCAAAGTAGAATCGGGGCATGGCTGCCACCCTGATCGCCGTCGTCGTTGCCCTCGCCGTTGGCCACCTGCTGCCGGACCTGGCCGCCGGCATTCGCCAGCATGGCTGGTACGACAACTGGCTGCGCTGGCTCAATGCGCAGTTCCCCGAAGGCAGTTTCTGGCGCGGCCGCTACGGCATCGTGCTTGCCCTGGTGGTGCCGCTGCTGGCCACTGGCCTGCTGCAACTGGCGCTGGACCAGTCGCTATGGGGGTTCGTCGGCCTGCTGTTCGACATCGTGGTGCTGTTCTATTGCTGGGGCCCGCGCGACCTTGACCTTGACGTCGGCGCAATCCTCGATGCGCCGGATGCGGCCTCGCGCCGCGTTGCTGCCGCGCGCCTGTGGCCGGCTGGAGGCAGCGTGCGCCTGGAAGGCGGCGCGCTGGTCGAAGCGGTGTTCCGCAATGCGCTGCGCCGCTGGTTCGGCGTGCTGTTCTGGTTTTGGGTACTTGGTCCGTTTGGCGCGCTGCTGTACCGGCTCAGCGTGCTCGCGGCGGAGCGCGACGAAGCCTTGTTGCCGTCCGAGACCGCCATTGGCGCACGCACCTGGCTGGCCGTGCTGGAATGGCCGGTCAGCCAGTTCATGACCCTGTCGCTGGCGCTGGTCGGCAATTTCGATGCGGTGATCGGCGCCTGGCGCGACGCCGGCAACGCGAGCTTCCTGCTGCACAACACCCTGTTGCAGTCTGCCGCGCGCGCGAGCGTGCGCAGCGAGATCGCCGAGGAAGTCGGCGACTACGCCGAGACCGGCGTGTCCAGTGCAAGCGCGCTGGCAGAAGCGTTCGGCGAGCTGCCGGAACTGAGCGACGCCATGAGCCTGGTATGGCGCATTCTCATATTGTGGCTGGCGATCATTGCGTTGTTCGTGATCGCGGGCTGGGTGAGCTGAGGCCGCGGCCTCAGTGAACGCCCGGCGCGCTGCGCCTGAAATTACACCGCATCCCCACGCAGCGCCCGCACCCTGGCTTCCAGCATCTCGGCGGTGACGCCCGGGCCCGTCAGCGGCGCGCCAGCCACGACGTCCACGTGCGCGCGGAACCGGCGCGGGACGCGCATCTGTCCCATGCGCGAGTCACGTCGGCTCCACAGGCTTCCCCACATGTTGCGCAGCGCCATCGGGATCACCGGCACCGGTCGACCGGCGCCACGCGCGCGTTCCAAAAGCTTCTCCACGCCGGACTTGAACGGCGCGATGTCGCCGTCTTTTGTCAGCGCACCTTCCGGGAAAATGCACACCAGCTCGCCTTCGGCCAGCGCCGCATCCACCTCGTCGAACGCACGTTGCATCAGCGCCGGGTCTTCGCGTGCGCCGGAAATCGGAATCGCCTTGGCGGTGCTGAAGATCCAGCGCATCACCGGGATATTGAAGATTTTGTAGTACATGACGAAGCGCGCTGGCCGCGGGATGCTGGCCGACAGGATCAGCGCATCCATGTAGCTGACGTGGTTGCACACGATCAGCGCCGCGCCGTCATCCGGCATGTGTTCGTCGATGCCCTGCGTGCGCAGCCTGTACAGCGTGCGCACCAGCACCCAGCTGAGGAAGCGCATCAGGAACTCGGGCACGATCGTGAAGATCCAGATCGCCACCAGCGTGTTGGCCACCGCCAGGCCCAGGAACAGCTGCGGAATGCTCCAGCCGGCATAGGTGCGCAGGAACAGGCACAGCAGCGAGGCGCCGACCACGAACCCCGCATTCTGGATGTTGAGCGCCCCGATCACCCGGCTCAGCTCGTCCTTTGGCGTGCGGCTCTGGATCAGCGCGAATAGCGGCACCACGAAGAACCCGCTGAACAGGCCGATCCCGACCAGGTCGATCACGATGCGGGTGCTGCCCGCCTGCTGCAGGAAGCCCATTACGTCCAGCCCGCTGACCGTGGCTGCGCCGCTGCGGGCGAAGTACAGGTCGAACAGGAAGACACTGATGCCGAACGCGCCCAGAGGCACCAGCCCGATCTCCACCGAGCGCGCCGAGAGTTTCTCGCACAGCATCGAGCCGACGCCGGTGCCGATCGAGAACAGCGCCAGCACGAACACGTACAGCGTGTTCGACCCGCCCAGGTTAAGCGGCGCGTAGTCCGGCAGCTGGGTGGCGAATACCGTGCCGACGAACCAGAACCAGCTCACCCCCAGCACGGCGTTGCGTACCGCCAGTTGCTTGCGCGCGAGCCGCAACACCGCAATTGATTCGCTGAGGGGATTCCAGTTGATGCGCAGCTCGGGCGCTGCGGCGCCGGCATCCGGGATCGACCGGCTCATCAGGTTGCCGGTCACCGCCAGTGCGATCAGCGCGCCGCCGGCAACATACGGCCCGCGAGCGCCGGCCAGCTCGAAGATCAGTCCGCCGGCCAGCATGCCGATCAGGATCGACACCGACGTACCCATCTCAACCAGCCCGTTGCCGCCGGTCAGCTCGCGCGGGTGCAGCACCGCCGGCAGGATCGAATACTTGACCGGCCCGAACAGCGCGCTCTGTACGCCGGTCAGGAACAGCGCCACCAGCAGCAGAGGCAGCGCCTGCAACGCGAACGCCAGCGCCGCCAGCGACATGATCGCGATCTCCATCGCGGTGGTGATCCGGATCAGTCTGGACTTCTCGAGTTTCTCGGCGATCTGCCCGGCCGTGGCCGAGAACAGGAAGTACGGCAGGATAAAGATCGCCGGCGCCAGCGATGCGTACAAGGTGCGTTGGTCAGGCGCCGCCTGCATCCAGAACAGCAGGCCGATGATCGCCTGGCGGAACACGTTGTCGTTGAACGCGCCCAGGCACTGGGTCGCGAAGAACGGCAGGAAACGGCGCTGGCGCAGCAGTTCGAACTGGGAATGCTTGTCGAAGGCGTCGGCCATGGATCCCCCTGCGCGGATGGGCGGAGTCTAGCGGAGGCGGGGTTGGGTGCGCTGCGCCGTCATGGCGAGGAAGGTGGAGTGTTCCTGATGCAGTGTGGCGGTCGCTCAGTAACCGCCGAAACTCCCCGCCGCGCCGGGAAACACCACCGGACTTTCGCTGCCGTCCCGGGCAACAGCCGCCACGCCGAAGAAGTAGTTGTCGATGACCAGGTTCTGCAGGGTGGCGGTGGCGACGTCGCCGACCCAACGGCTATGCGTCCACTGCGGTTCGGTGGTGAGCCGCCAGTACACCTTGTAGCCGGCCAGGTTCGGGGCCTGCTTCGGGTTGGGCCGCGTCCACGACAGGATCGTATCGGCGCTGACCGCTCCTTTGATGTCCACACCGGCCGGGGGCGGTGGCGCCCATGCCATGCCGGCCAGGGCGACCGCATTGAGCGCGGTGAGCTTGGCCGCATAGGCGAAATCGACGCCGTCGATGGTGTCGCCATACTCACGCCCATTTTCCGTGCGCAGGTCCTGGTGCTGGCGGTCGTAGTGTTCGTGGGTTTCCATGACGCGTACTGCCGGATAACCCAGGTCGTTGAACGGGCGGTGATGACCGCCGCGGCCGAAGCGGTCCAGCCGGTAGACCATCATCACCTCGAGATTGGGCACATGCCCGGCCATGCGTTCGATGTAGCGCGCCAGGTTGCGGGTGGGCGAGTCGACTTCACCACCGGTGAAGCGGCGCTCACGCACTTCATCGGCGGTTTCATTGGCACGGGTGCCTTCGGCGAACACCCGCGCGGTGTGGTTGTCGATCACGCCATCGATGCCGGCGATATTCCCGATCATGTCGTTGTTAAGCACCGCCTCGATGCGCCAACCGGCCTTTTGCGCCTTCTCGGCCAGGATCTTGCCGCCGAACAGACCCTGTTCCTCTCCCGACAGCGCCGCATACACGATCGTGCCGGGGAAGCGATGCCGGCTCAGTACGCGCGCGGCTTCCAGTGTGCCGGCCAAGCCCGAGGCGTTGTCATTGGAACCGGGCGAATCGGACGTCGCGTCCATCACGTCGCTGACCCGCGAGTCGATGTCGCCGCTCATGATCACGTAGCGGTTCGGATCCGCGCTGCCGCGCTGGATCGCGATCACGCTGACCACTTCGACCGGTCCGGGGATGCGCGGTTCGCCCTGCACCGTGCCGCTGACGTATTGCACGTCCAGGCAGCCACCGCAGGCCTTGGCGATGCGGGTGAATTCGTCGAACACCCAGCGCCGCGCCGCGCCGATGCCACGCGTTTTCGACGTGGTGTCGGACAAGGTGTGGCGGGTACCGAAGCCGACCAGGGTGCGGACGTCGCGTTCGATGCGGGCGGCTGAAGGCGCGCTGCCGATGGCGTCCAGTTCCGGATTAGACGCGGGCGTCGCGGCGACTTGCGCCAAACCGGGCATGGGCACAGTACTGGTGGCCAGGCAAGCGAGCAGGAAAGCGATGCGGCGCATGGCGCGCTCCGTCGTGATCGGATTGCCAAGCCTAGCCGATGCCGAAGGCTCACGCGGGAAGGGCGTGCAGGTCATCGCAGCGTTCCGCTCATCGCGACATTGCGATGCAGCGGCGTTGCTAGAGTGCAACGACTCCCATCCAGATACGCAGCGAAGATGACCCCACCCACCCTGTTCTCCGTGCTCCCGCTCCAAGACGGCTTCGCGCGGCTGCTGCCATGAGTCGCTTGTTCACTCCAATCGACCTTGGTCCGTTGCGTCTGGCCAACCGCATCCTGGTGGCGCCGATGTGCCAGTACTCGTCCATCGAGGGGCGCGCCTGCGACTGGCACGTGCAGCACTGGACCAGCCTGGCGCTGTCCGGCGCCGGCTTGCTGATCACCGAGGCGACCGCGGTCGAGGCGCGGGGGCGGATCAGCTGGGCCGACCTCGGCCTGTACGACGATGCGACCGAGGCCGCATTCGCTGATGCGCTGGCGAGCGTACGCCGCTGGTCGCCGATGCCGGTGGGCGTGCAACTTGCCCATGCGGGCCGCAAGGCATCCACCCGCAAGCCCTGGGAGCAGGGCGGCGGCGTCATCGCACCAGACGCAGAGCATGGCTGGCAGGTGGTCGCGCCGTCGGCGCTGGCGTATACCGATGGTCAACCGCTGCCCGAGGCGCTGGACCAGGCCGGGATTGCCGACATTGTGCAGGCCTTCGTGGATAGCGCGCGCCGCGCGGTGCGGCTGGGCCTGGACCTGATCGAACTGCACGCTGCGCATGGCTACTTGCTGCACGAGTTTCTCTCCCCACTCAGCAACCGTCGCACCGATGCCTATGGCGGTTCGCTGGAAAACCGCATGCGCCTGGTGCTGGAGGTCTTCGATGCGGTGCAGGCAGCGGTGCCGTCGTCGATGGCGCTGGGCATCCGCATTTCCGCCACCGACTGGGTCGACGGCGGCTGGGACCTCGAGCAGAGCATTGCGCTGGCCAGGAAACTTGATGCGCGCGGTTGCCACTACATCCACGTGTCCAGCGGCGGCTTGGATCCGGCGCAGGAGATCGCGCTCGGGCCGGGCTACCAGTTGCCCTTCGCCGAGGCGATCAAGCACGAAGTGGCGATGCCGGTGGTTGCGGTCGGCCTGATCACCGAACCGGCGCAGGCCGAAGCGGTGCTGGCCGATGGTCAGGCAGACGCCGTCGCGCTTGCCCGCGCAATGCTGTTTGATCCGCGCTGGCCCTGGCACGCGGCGGCCGCGCTCGGCGCGCAGGTCGCGGCGCCGCCCCAGTACATGCGCAGTGCGCCGCATGGGCACTCGGATTTGCTCAAGCAGGCGACAGGAAGCGCTGGTTGAGCCCCTGAGCACAGCAGCTTTGGCTTGTCACCGGCAGTGGCGCATGATGAGTCATCACCCCCACCACGGAGTTCCGACCATGTCGACCCAAGCCTATGGCGCGCATGCCGCCGACAAACCGATCGAAGCCATCGCCATCGAGCGCCGCGCGCCGGGTCCGCAGGATGTGCAGATCGACATCGCCTATTGCGGCATCTGTCACTCGGACCTGCACACGGTGCGTTCGGAATGGCCGGGCACGTTGTATCCGTGCGTGCCGGGCCACGAGATCGTCGGCCACGTCACTGCGGTCGGTGGCGATGTCAGCAAATTCAAGGTCGGCGATACCGTCGGCGTAGGCTGTCTGGTCGGCAGCTGCCAGCAATGTGCGTCCTGCGGCGAAGGCTTGGAGCAGTACTGCACCAACGGATTCGTCGGCACCTATAACGGAGCGACCGAGGATGCGCCGGGCCACACCCTGGGTGGTTATTCGCAGCGGGTCGTGGTCGACGAGAAGTTCGTGCTGAAGGTCAGCCACCCTGCGGACCAGCTTGCCGCCGTCGCACCGCTGCTGTGCGCAGGCATCACCACCTATTCGCCGCTGCGTCACTGGAAGGCCGGGCCAGGCAAGAAGGTCGGTATCGTCGGCATCGGCGGGCTGGGCCACATGGGCGTCAAGCTGGCGCATGCGATGGGCGCGCATACGGTCGCGTTCACCACCAGCGAGAACAAGCGACAGGACGCGCTGGACCTGGGCGCGGACGAAGTTGTCATCTCGCGTGATGACGCGCAGATGCAGCAGCACGCGGGCACGTTCGACTTCATCCTCAATACGGTGGCCGCGCCGCACAACCTGGATGCATATACGACCTTGCTCAAGCGCGACGGCACGATGTGCCTGGTCGGCGCGCCCGCCAGCCCGCATCCGAGCCCGAGCATCATGCCGCTGATCTTCGGTCGCAAGGCAATTGCCGGTTCGCTGATCGGTGGCATCGCCGAAACCCAGGAGATGCTGGATTTCTGCGCCGAACACGGCATCGTTTCGGAGATCGAGATGGTCACCGCGCAGCAGATCGACGGGGCCTACGAGCGCATGCTCAAGAGTGACGTGAAGTACCGCTTCGTGATCGACATCGCAACGATGTCGGCCTGATAACAGCCGACTAGAATGCGCCGGCTCATGATTCGATTCATGGGGCGGCGCGTTCGCGCTCGATCGCGCGCCAGCCGATGTCATGGCGATGGAACTCGCCATCCCAATGGATCGATGACAGTGCTGCATACGCGCGCTGCTGCGCATCGGCCACGCTGTCTCCCAACGCGCACGCGCACAGCACGCGACCGCCGCTGGTGACCACGTTGCCTTCGGCATCCAGTGTGGTGCCGGCGTGGAATACCTTGCTGCCGGCCGGCAAGTTGGCGTCGAGTCCGTGGACCACGTCGCCACCGCGTGGCGTGTCCGGATAGTTGGCCGCGGCCATCACCACGCCCAACGAGGGCTGCGGCAACCAGCGTGCTTCAATGTGATCCAGTCGACCATCGATGCCCGCTTCGATCAGGTCCAGCAGATCCGATTCCAGCCGCAGCATCACCGGCTGGGTTTCAGGGTCTCCAAAGCGCACGTTGAATTCGATGACTTTCGGTGTACCACCGGCGTCGATCATCAGGCCGGCATACAGGAAGCCGGTGAACGGGATGCCATCTTCGATCATGCCGCGCACGGTCGGATTGACAATTTCGAGCATCACGCGTGCGTGTACTTGCGGCGTGACCACTGGCGCAGGCGAGTAGGCGCCCATGCCGCCGGTGTTGGGGCCGGTGTCGCCATCACCGACGCGCTTGTGGTCCTGCGATGTCGCCATCGGTAGCGCAGTCGCGCCATCGACCATCGAGATGAAACTGGCTTCCTCGCCGTCGAGGAATTCCTCGATCACCACGCGCGCTCCGGCATCGCCGAACGCGTTGCCTTGCAGCATGTCGCGCACCGCGCTTTCGGCTTCCTCCAGCGTCATCGCCACGATCACGCCCTTGCCGGCAGCCAGGCCGTCGGCCTTGATCACGATCGGCGCGCCACCGCTTTCATCAGAGCGCGCACGCACGTAAGCGAGTGCGTCGTCGACATTCGTATGCACTGCGTAGCACGCGGTCGGGATGCCGTGGCGATGCAGGAAATCCTTGGCATAGGCCTTGCTGCCTTCCAGCTGCGCAGCGGCGGCGGTCGGGCCGAAGATGCGCAGGCCCGCTTGGCGAAACCGGTCCACCACGCCCGCAACCAGCGGTGCTTCGGGGCCGACCACGGTCAGGTCGATGGCTTCGTCACGCACCAATTCGAGCAGTCCGTCGATGTCGGTGGCCTTGACCGCGACGTTGCGGCATTTGGGTTCGCGTGCGCTTCCGGCATTGCCGGGCGCGACGATGACTTCATCGACGCGAAGCGATTGGGCCAGCTTCCAGGACAGCGCGTGTTCGCGACCACCGCCGCCGATGACCAAAATTTTCATTTGAGTGTCGCTCCTTCGCGTGACTCCCTCTCCGCTGCGGCGCCCGAACGGTGTGCAGAGCTAAGCGGGTTGGGGTGAGGGTGTTGCAGTACGCAGGATAAGCGCCCTCATCCGCCCTTCGGGCACCTTCTCAGCCTTGCACACCCTTCGGGCGCCGCAGCGGGAGAAGGGAAAAAAATCAATGTCTGAAATGGCGGACGCCGGTGAACACCATCGCCAGGCCATGTTCATCGGCGGCGGCGATCACCTCGGCGTCGCGCATCGAGCCGCCCGGCTGGATCACTGCCTTGATGCCCGCTTCGGCGGCAGCGTCGATGCCGTCGCGGAACGGGAAGAACGCATCGGATGCCATCACCGAGCCCTCGACCTGCAGGCCGGCGTCGGCCGCCTTGATGCCGGCGATGCGCGCGGAATACACGCGACTCATCTGGCCGGCACCGACGCCAACGGTGCGCTGGTCTTTCGCGTAAACAATCGCGTTGGCCTTCACGTACTTGGCTACGCGCCAGGCGAACAGCAGGTCGTTGAGCTGTGTCTCGGTCGGGGCGAGTTTGGTGACGACTTTCAATTCATCACGACCGACCTCGCGGATGTCGCTGGTTTGCATCAGCAGGCCGGAACCGACGCGCTTGACGTCCATGTTGTTGCGGCCATCACCGTGCGGAATCTTGAGCACGCGCACGTTGGCTTTCTTCTTTGCATAGGCGAGCGCGTCGTCATCAAAGTCAGGCGCGATCAGAACCTCGACGAACTGGCGATCAAGAATTACCTTCGCCGTCGCCGCATCCAGCTTGGTGTTGAACGCGATGATCCCGCCGAACGCGGAAGTCGGGTCTGTCGCGTAGGCCAGCTCGTATGCGTCTCCGCAGGCCACGCCCTGGGCGACGCCGCAGGGATTGGCATGCTTGACGATCACGCAGGCCGGCAGGTCGAACTGGCGCACGCATTCCCAGGCGGCGTCGGCATCGCCCAGGTTGTTGAAGCTCAGCTCCTTGCCCTGCAACTGGCTGAAGGTCGCCAGCGTGCCCGGCACCGGCCACAGGTCACGATAGAACGCTGCTTGCTGGTGCGGGTTCTCGCCGTAGCGCAGGTCCATCACCTTGACGAAATTGCTGTTGTTCTGCGACGGGAACAATGCCTGCACGCCATCGGCCTGGATCGACGACAGGTGGTTGCTGATGCAGGCGTCGTAAACGGCGACGTTGTTGAACGCGGCCACCGCCAGGTCGAAGCGGGTCTTGCCCGACAGCGCACCGTCGCTGGCATCGAGCTCATCGATGAGGCCCGCGTATTGCGAGGGGTCGGTGGCGACCGCAACGCGCGCGAAGTTTTTCGCCGCGCTGCGCAGCATCGCCGGGCCACCGATGTCGATGTTCTCGATCACGTCCGTAAAGCTGCTGTCGGGATTGGCCGACACCGCCGCGAATGGGTACAGGTTCAGCACCAGCAGATCGATTTTCTCGATGCTGTGCTGTGACATTACGGCGTCGTCGATGCCGGCGCGCCCAAGCAGGCCGCCGTGCACCATCGGGTGCAGGGTCTTGACCCGGCCGTCCATCATTTCCGGAAAGCCGGTCATGTCGCTGACGTCTGTCACCGCAAGGCCGGCATCGCGGATCGCTTTCGCGGTGCCGCCGGTCGACAGCAGTTCCACGCCATGCGCGGCCAGCGCGCGGGCCAGTTCGAGCAGGCCGGTCTTGTCGGACACCGACAGCAGGGCGCGACGCACGGCCACGGAAGGGCCGGACAGGTGTTGGGTGGTCATCGGAAGCGGATTGCAGCGGCGAAGCGTTGAATTATACCGACGCGTCACTCACCGTCAGTGCGCAGGGGGTCGAGCGCAACAAACTGGAACGCTCTCAGCCGATGTTGTAGTCGCGCAGCTTCTTGCGCAGCGTCGCACGATGGATGCCCAGCATGGCCGCAGCGCGGCTCTGGTTGCCGTCGCAATGCTGCAGTACCTCGGCGAACAACGGGATCTCGAGTTCGCGCAATGCGATGTTGTACAAATCGTCGGTGCCGCAGCCGTTGAGGTCGCGCAGATAGCGGCGCACGGAGGTCGTGACGTGGTCGCGCAATGGCGCGCGATTGCCGTCCTGGCGGTCAGTGGAAACGTTCAAGCGGGGCCCCTTGTTGCGATTCCGCATCGAGTTCAGCCATCGATGCGTCCAACTCAGTCTAACGCGATGTGCAAGCGATTGTCGGACATGGCCGCATTCATCCGATGATTTCTCGCAAGGATTCACAGCTTGCGCGCGACGCGCGGTTAGCCCGGGTTACTCGAAGCGGAAATCGAAGGCGACGACGCCTGGCCCGGGCTCGACGATGTCGAACGCCAGCTGCGCCGCTTGCCCGGCTTGCAGCAACTGCGTAGTGGGCGCGCGGCCGAGGTAATCGCGTGGCTGGAATCGGCGCTTGCCGAGCAGGTGGCCATTGGCGTCGGACAGGCTGAGCGCCAGTGCCGGCCATGGTTGTGGCCAGCGCGCGTCATTGCGAATGCTGGCTTGCACGCGCAGGACCCCGGTGCGGCCGGGCACCGCGATCACGTCGCGCGAGAGCATCGCGAACGCACCGGGTTCGTGCCAGGGCGGCAGCGTGCAGCGCGCCACGGCGCAGGCGCTGGCCACAACAGGGCGCCACTGCGCATCGGCGGCCAGGTGTTGGCGTTCGCTGAAGAACACCTGCAGCAACAGCACCAGCACCAGCAACAGCAGTGCGATCCAGTCGCCGCGACGGCTGCGCGCCGGCGCGGGCGCCTGGACGAAACTCGGCGCGCGGCTCATGTGCGGCGCACGCCGTCGATGCGAACCCAGTCGTCCTGGCGAGCGACGTGCAACTGCTCGAACCAGCCGCCGTAGCGCTGCAGCAAGTCGTCTTCCTGCCCGGCCAGGATCCCCGACATCGCGAGGCGACCACCGCGCGCGACCCGTGCGGCGAGTGTCTCGGCCAGCGCGTCCAGCGCCGAGGCCAGGATGTTCGCGACCACAATTGGATAGATCGCCACGGGTTCGTCCTGCGGCAGGTAGGTGTCGATGGCCAGGCCGTTGCGCTGCACGTTGTCAGCGGTGGCGATCAGGGCTTGCGGGTCGTTGTCGACGCCGACCGCGCGCGATGCACCCAACCGCAATGCAGCCAGCGCGAGGATGCCGCTGCCACAGCCGAAGTCGAGCACCGTACGGCCCTGCAATTCACCACGCGCGGCGAGTGCATCCAGCCACTGCAGGCACAGCGCGGTGGTGGCGTGTGTCCCGGAACCAAAGGCGAGGCCGGGATCGAGGCGCACCACCGCAGCGTCGGTGTTGTCTGCCTCAGCAGGAAGTGCATGGTTCCACGGCACGATCCAGGTACGGGCGCCGAACCGCATGGGCTGGAACGTGTCCAGCCAGGCGCGTTCCCAGTCCTGGTCGGCGATTTTCTCGAAGCGCAGCCGCGTCCAATCGAGATCCGGATCGAATGATTCAAGGGCTGCGAGCAGCAGCAGGGCATCGGTGTCGGCATCGAACAGCGCGGTCAGCTGCATCTCTTGCCACAACGGCAATTCGCCGACGCCGGGCTCGAAGATCGCCTGTTCGTCGACGGCGTCCAGGTGCGCATCCTGCAGGGTCACCGCAAGCGCGCCGACGTCCTCCAGCGCACGCTCGTAGCGTGGCTGCAGCGCTTCGATACAAGGCAAGGCGAGTTGCAGGAAAGGCATTTGGATACGGCTCAGGACCTGCTTGCATGGTCACCGGCTTGACCGGGCAGGACAAGCCCTTGGTGTGCGGGTGCCGCTGCGGTCACAGGATCGACAGGGTCTTGTCCTTGCGCTCGGCCAGGCGCTTTTCCAGGTAATGGATGTTCTGGCCGCCGGCCTCGAAGCCCTTGTCGGTGAGGATGCGCTGCTGCAGCGGCACGTTGGTCTTGATCCCGTCGACCACCATTTCGCTGAGCGCCACGCGCATCCGCGCAATTGCCTGGGCGCGGTCGGCCCCGTGCACGATGAGCTTGCCGATCATCGAGTCGTAGTTGGGCGGCACCCGGTAGCCCTCGTAGATGTGCGAATCCACCCGGACACCCGGGCCGCCCGGCGAATGGAAATGGGTGACCAGGCCTGGCGAAGGCAGGAAATTGTCCGGGTCCTCGGCATTGATCCGGCATTCGATCGCGTGCCCGCGCATCACCACGTCGGACTGCCTGATCGTCAGCTTGTGGCCGGATGCGATCAGCAGTTGTTCGCGGACCAGGTCAATCCCGGTGACCATCTCGGTGACCGGATGCTCGACCTGGATGCGGGTATTCATCTCGATGAAGTAGAACTGGCCGTCCTCGTACAGGAACTCGAAAGTGCCGGCGCCGCGGTAACCTATGCGCAGGCAGGCTTCGACACAGACCTTGCCGATCTCGGCGCGCTGCGCATCGGTGATGCCGGGCGCCGGCGCTTCCTCGACCACTTTCTGGTGGCGGCGCTGCATCGAACAGTCGCGTTCGCCCAGGTGGATCGCATTGCCCTGGCCGTCGGCGAGCACCTGGATCTCCACGTGGCGCGGGTTCTCCAGGAATTTCTCCATGTACACCATGTCGTTGCCGAATGCGGCCTTGGCTTCCTGCTTGGTGGTAGCGATCGCATTCGCCAGCGCGGCCTCGGTATGCACCACGCGCATCCCGCGGCCACCGCCGCCGCCTGCCGCCTTGACGATCACCGGATAGCCGATTTCGCCACCGATGCGGATGTTGGTGGCGGCATCGTCGCCGAGCGGGCCGCCACTTCCGGGCACGCAGGGCACGCCCGCGGCCTTCATTGCGCGGATCGCCTCGACCTTGTCGCCCATCAGGCGGATGGTGTCGGCTCTGGGGCCGATGAAGACGAAGCCGGATTGCTCCACGCGCTCGGCGAAGTCCGCATTTTCGCTCAGGAAGCCGTAGCCGGGATGGATCGCCTGCGCATCGGTGACCTCGGCTGCGGCAATGATCGATGCCATGTTGAGGTAGCTTTCCGAAGACGGCGCGGGACCAATGCAGACCGATTCATCCGCCATCGCCACGTGCTTGAGGTTGCGGTCCACCGTGGAGTGCACGGCCACGGTGCGGATGCCGAGCGCGTGGCAGGCGCGCAGGATACGCAGCGCGATCTCGCCGCGATTGGCGATGACGACCTTATCCAGCATGGCCGATCACCCGATGACGAACAGGGGCTGGTCGAACTCGACCGGCTGCCCGCTTTCGCACTGGATCGCCAGCACGGTGCCGGAGACGTCGGCCTCGATCGGGTTGAACATCTTCATCGCCTCGATGATGCCCAGGGTCTCGCCGGCCTTGACCGCCTGGCCGATGCTGACAAAGGACGGTTTTTCCGGCGACGGGCTGGCATAGAAGGTGCCGACCATTGGCGCACGCACCACGTGGCCGGGCGGCAGTTCGACGCCATGCGGCTTGTGGCTGCCGCCGGTGGCGGCTTCCGACGGTGAATGCATGGGCATCACCGGGGCGCCGGTCGGCGCGGCGGCGTAATGCACGGGCGCGGCGGCCTGCATCACGCCAGTCGCATGCGTTGAATGCGAAGGCATGCGCGCCAGGCGCACGGATTCCTCGCCTTCCTTGATCTCGATCTCGGACAGGTTGGATTCTTCCAGAAGGTCGATCAGCTTCTTGATCTTGCGCAGGTCCATCAGCGGTGCCTCTTGGTCAGGCCTCAAGCCGCGCCAGCGCGGCGTCGAGGGCGTAGCGGTAGGAGTCGGCGCCGAAGCCGCA
>JBBSTP010000007.1:0-28473 GCA_038235795.1 Lysobacterales bacterium
CGGCTGGTGCCGCCCGCTTCGGCAGTACTGGCGCCGCGGCATGCCGCCGCGGTGCAGCCCTGAAAGCCCCGCTTTGATGGGCTTGTCCGAATTGCAGGTCAAGACATGAATCCGAATATCACCCTGCTGGGCCAGATGATCACGTTCGCGATCCTCATCTGGTTCACCGTCAAGTTCATCTGGCCGCCGTTGATGGGCGCGATCGAGGAGCGCCAGCAGAAAATCGCTGAAGGCCTCGCTGCCGCCGATAACGCGCAGAAGAGCCTGGCGCAGTCGCAGGACAAGGTTGCCGAAGAGCTCAAAGCCGCGCGTGGAAAGGCCAACGAGATCATCGAGCAGGCCCACCAGCGCGCCAACCAGCTGATCGATACGGCCAAGCACGACGCCATCGCCGAGGGCAGCCGCCAGCGTGCGCTGGCCGACGCCGAAATCGTGGCCGCGGCCAACCGTGCCAAGGAAGACCTGCGCAAGCAAGTGTCCGCGCTGGCCGTCGCCGGTGCCGAGAAGCTGCTCAAGCGCGAGATCGACGCCAACGACCACAAGGCGCTGATCGAAGATCTGGCGGCGCAGTTGTAAGGATCCGACGATGAGCCAGTCCCTCACGCTCGCCCGACCCTACGCCCGCGCCGCGTTCTCGCTGGCGCGCGATGCCGGCAGCTTGCCGGCCTGGTCGGACGCGCTTGCGTTCGCCGCGCGGGTGGCCGCCGATCCGCGGGTGACCGGGTTGCTCGGCAATCCGAACCTCAGCGACCGCGATGCGGTGATCTTGTTGTCGCCGGAGGCTGGCGAACAGGCATTCGGCCGCTTCCTCGCGCTGCTGGCGGACAATCGCCGGTTGCCGCTGCTGCCGGAAATCGCCGGCCTGTACGACGCGCTGCGGTTCGAAGCCGAGCGCGTGGTCAAGGCCACGGTGACGTCCGCGATCGAGCTGCCTGCAGGCGAGCTTGAAACGATCAAGACAGCGCTGGCGAGGCGATTTGGCCGCGTCGTTGAAATCGAAACGGCTGTCGACGCATCACTGATCGGCGGCGCGGTGATTGCCGCCGGCGACGTCGTGATCGACGGTTCGCTCAAGGGCAAGCTCGGCCGCCTCGGCGCGGCGTTGTCGCACTAAGCATCCATTGCATACGCTGGCGGCGACGCCGGCACCAAGGAAACCAAGATGGCCACCACCCAGCTCAACCCGTCCGAAATCAGCGAACTGATCAAGACCCGCATCGAGAACGTCAAGCTCGGCGCCGAAGCGCGTAACGAAGGCACCGTGACCTCGGTGTCCGACGGCATCGTGCGCATCCACGGCCTGGCCGATGCGATGCAGGGCGAAATGATCGAACTGGCCGCGACCGAAGACGGCACCCCGACCTACGCACTGGCGCTGAACCTGGAGCGCGACTCGGTTGGCGCCGTGGTGCTGGGTGATTACAAGCATCTGCGCGAAGGTGAAACCGCCAAGACCACCGGCCGCATCCTGGAAGTGCCGACCGGCCCGGAAATGCTCGGCCGCGTGGTCAACGCCCTGGGCGAGCCGATCGACGGCAAGGGTCCGATCGAAGCCAAGATCTCGGCGCCGGTGGAAACCATTGCCCCGGGCGTGATCTGGCGCAAGTCGGTCAGCCAGCCGGTGCAGACCGGCTACAAGTCGATCGACAGCATGATCCCGATCGGCCGCGGCCAACGTGAGCTGATCATCGGCGACCGCCAGACCGGCAAGACCGCGGTGGCGATCGACGCGATCATCAACCAGAAGCATTCCGGCGTGAAGTGCATCTACGTCGCCATCGGCCAGAAGAACTCGACCATTGCCAACATCGTGCGCAAGCTCGAGGAATACGGCGCCATGGCCTACACCACGGTGGTGGCGGCCAGTGCCTCCGAATCGGCCGCGATGCAGTACATCGCGCCGTACGCCGGCTGCACCATGGGCGAATACTTCCGTGACCGTGGCGAAGACGCGTTGATCATCTACGACGATTTGTCGAAGCAGGCCGTGGCCTACCGCCAGATTTCCTTGCTGCTGCGCCGCCCGCCGGGCCGCGAAGCATATCCGGGTGACGTGTTCTACCTGCACAGCCGCCTGCTGGAACGCGCGGCGCGCGTGTCCGAAGAGTGGGTGGAAAAGTTCACCAACGGCGAAGTGACGGGCAAGACCGGTTCGCTGACGGCACTGCCGATCATCGAAACCCAGGCCGGCGACGTGTCCGCCTTCGTGCCGACCAACGTCATCTCCATTACGGACGGCCAGATCTTCCTCGAGACCGACTTGTTCAACGCCGGTATTCGTCCTGCGGTGAACGCCGGTATCTCGGTGTCGCGCGTGGGCGGCGCGGCGCAGACCAAGATCATGAAGAAGCTGTCCGGCGGCATTCGCATCGCGCTGGCGCAGTACCGTGAGCTGGCTGCGTTCGCACAGTTCGCGTCCGACCTGGATGACGCGACCCGCAAGCAGCTCGAGCGCGGCCAGCGCGTGACTGAATTGATGAAGCAGAAGCAATACGCGCCGATGTCGGTCGCCGAGCAGGCGTTGTCGATCTATGCGGTCGACAAGGGCTACATGGACGACGTGCCGGTTGCCAAGATCGGTTCGTTCGAAGCTGGCCTGCATGCGCACTTCGCCAACACCATGGGCGAGATGATGGACTCGGTGGCGAACACCGGTGACTGGAACGACGACATCGAAGCCTCGTTCAAGAAGGGCATTGAAGAGTTCAAGGCAACGGGTTCCTGGTAAGCGCTCCTACAAATAAAGCGAAGCGAGAAAAGATATGGCTGGCGGCAGAGAAATCAAAACCAAGATCAAGAGCGTGCAGAACACCCGCAAGGTGACGCGCGCGCTTGAAATGGTCTCGGCCTCCAAGATCCGCAAGGCCCAGGAACGGATGAAATCGTCGCGTCCGTACGCGCGCGCGATGAAGCAGCTGATCGGGCATCTGGCGCAGGCCAATTCCGAGTACCGCCATCCTTACCTGGTGCAGCGCAAGGACGTGAAGCGCGTGGGCTACGTGGTCATTTCGTCCGACCGCGGCTTGGCTGGCGGGCTCAACAACAACATGTTCCGCAAGCTGCTGGGCGAGTTCCGCAGCTGGCAGGAACAAGGCGTTGAAGTCGACGTGGTGACCATCGGCCAGAAGGCCTCCGTGTACTTCCGCCGGATCAAGGTCGGCATGCTTGGCTCGGTCACGCACCTGGGTGACGTGCCGCGCGTGGAGCAGTTGGTGGGCGTGATCAAGGTGATGCTGGACGCGTATACCGCCGGCACCGTGGACAAGGTGTTCCTGTCCTACAACGACTTCGTCAACACCATGACCCAGCGCGTGACAGTGGACCAGTTGCTGCCCTTGCCGCCAGCGGATGAGAAGGTCGCCCGGCATGACTGGGACTACCTGTACGAGCCCGATGCACAGGAAGTGCTGGACCATGTGCTGACCCGTTACATCGAGTCACTGGTTTACCAGGCAGTGCTGGAAAACGTCGCCTCCGAGCATGCCGCGCGCATGGTCGCGATGAAGTCGGCGTCGGACAATGCCAACAAGCTGATCGACACCCTGAACCTTGTCTACAACAAGGCGCGCCAGGCAGCGATCACACAAGAGATTTCAGAAATTGTCGGCGGTGCGGCGGCAGTTTAGTTGGAAGAATCGAAATCGTCGGCGATGCCGCTGCGGTTTGACCCATCACCTGCAGCAGTGGCTTGAGCCGCTTCTGCAAAAAGCAAAATTCGAGATACCGAGGAAGTTGAGCATGAGCAACCAGGGCAAGATCGTCCAGATCATCGGCGCAGTCGTCGACGTCGAGTTCCCGCGCGAAAGCGTACCGCGCGTGTACGACGCGCTGAAGGTGCAGGACACCGAGATCACGCTGGAAGTGCAGCAGCAGTTGGGCGACGGTGTAGTGCGTTGCATCGCGCTGGGTTCGACCGACGGACTCAAGCGCAACCTGATTGCCGAGAACACAGGCCATGCAATCACGGTGCCGGTCGGCATCGGCACCCTGGGCCGTATCATGGACGTGCTCGGCCGCCCGATTGACGAGGCTGGTCCGATCAAGGCCGATACCTATTGGGAAATCCATCGTGAGGCGCCGTCCTACGAGGACCAGTCGTCGTCCACCGAGCTGCTGGAAACCGGCATCAAGGTGATCGACCTGATGTGCCCGTTCGCCAAGGGCGGCAAGGTCGGCCTGTTCGGCGGCGCCGGCGTCGGCAAGACCGTCAACATGATGGAACTGATCAACAACATCGCGACCGAGCACAGCGGCCTGTCGGTGTTTGCAGGCGTGGGCGAGCGTACCCGCGAGGGCAACGACTTCTACCATGAGATGCAGGAATCGGGCGTGGTCAACGTCACCGAGCCGGAGAAGTCCAAGGTCGCGATGGTCTACGGCCAGATGAACGAGCCGCCGGGCAATCGCCTGCGCGTGGCGCTGACCGGCCTGACCATGGCCGAGTACTTCCGCGACGATGGTCGTGACGTGCTGATGTTCATCGACAACATCTACCGCTACACATTGGCCGGTACCGAAGTGTCCGCATTGCTCGGCCGCATGCCGTCGGCAGTGGGTTACCAGCCGACCCTGGCCGAGGAAATGGGCGTGTTGCAGGAGCGCATCACCTCGACCAAGACTGGCTCGATCACCTCGATCCAGGCCGTGTACGTGCCCGCCGATGACTACACCGATCCCTCGCCGGCGACCACCTTCGCCCACCTGGATTCGACCGTGGCGCTGTCGCGCAGTATTGCCTCATTGGGCATCTACCCGGCGGTGGATCCGCTGGATTCGACCAGCCGCATGATGGATCCGAACGTGATCGGCAGCGAGCACTACGAGACCGCGCGCCGGGTGCAGGGCACGCTGCAGAAGTACAAGGAACTGAAGGACATCATCGCGATCCTGGGCATGGACGAGCTGTCGGAAGAAGACAAGCAGGCCGTCTCGCGCGCGCGCAAGATCGAGCGCTTCTTCAGCCAGCCGTTCCATGTGGCCGAAGTGTTCACCGGCTCGCCGGGCAAGTACGTGTCGTTGAAGGACACCATCCGCGGCTTCAAGGGCATTGTCGACGGCGAATACGACCACCTGCCGGAGCAGGCGTTCTACATGGTCGGCTCGATCGAGGAAGCAGTCGAGAAAGCCAAGAAGATGACTGGCTAAGGAATCGTCATGGCATCCACCATCCGTTGCGACATCGTCAGCGCCGAAGCCGAGATCTTTCGTGGTGAGGCCGAATTGGTCGTGGCGACCGGTGAACTCGGTGAGCTGGGCATTGCGCCCAAGCACGCGCCGCTGATCACCCGCTTGAAGCCTGGCAAGGTCGTGGTCACATTGCCGGGTGGCGAGAAACTGGACTTCGCCATCACTGGTGGCATTCTTGAAGTGCAGCCGACGGTGGTCACCGTGCTGGCCGACACCGCGATCCGCGCGCAGGACATTGACGAAGCCGCGGTCCGCGAGGCCAAGGAAGAAGCCGAGCGGATCATCGCCCACCGTGGCGAGGCGATGGAAATCGCCGAGGCGCAACAGCGCCTGGCGGAAGTCACCGTGCAGCTGCAGGCACTGGAGCGCCTGCGCAAGAGCCTCAAGCACTGAGGTCGAACCTGCTTCGCCAGAGGTTTGTTGAAACGCCGGCGCAAGCCGGCGTTTTCGTATGCAAGGCTCAGCGGCTGGCCGGCCGTTTGTAAACCCAATGCCGTGACAACAAAAACCCAAGACCCCCCGACAGCAAGTCGGCGAAGGGCTTCAACGACTGCGCCATGCGCAGGCCAAGGTTGTGGTCGATGTAGCCGACGATCCAGGTATTGAAAATGGTCAGGATCAGCCACATCGCGATGAACCTTGCCGCAGCGTGGCGGCCGACGTGGTTGTCATCACCGGCAAAGGTCCACTTGCCGTTCAGCCAGAAGCCCAGTATCGCGCCGCACAAACGACCGATCACATTGGCCGGGGGCACTGCCATCACCCACTCGCTCAGCGCCAGCATGATCCCGTACTCCAGGACCCACTGCATGAGGCCGATCACGGCATAACCCCCGAGGTGGCGACGCAGGCTCATGGGCCCGCATTGTCCGGGATGCGCCACCATTGCGCATCGCCCTGTTCCTGCACCAGGCGAGCCCCTGACAGGGCTAGGCCGGCGCGCTGCGCGGGGGTCAGCTTCGCGGGTTGCAGGACGACATGGCGGATGCGGTTGCCGCGCAGTAATGCGGCCCAGGCTTTGCCGCTGGCATCGGCGTCCACCCGCACGCCCTCGGCCTCCCAGCGCGGCGAATACCACAGCATGTTGCGCCCACGCGCACCCAGCTCAGCCAGGGCGATGTTGCTGCCGGGAAGCACCAGCACGGCGCCTTCGCGATTGGCCGGCTCGCGCAGGCGCATCGCGAGCACGCGCTCGGGGACGAACCGACGCAGGGTGGGTGCATCACGACCTAGGTTACGCACGACCTGTTTCATTGCGCCGGTGTGCAACATCCAGTTGGCATTGGTCGCGAACGCCAGGTTCAGCACGCACAGTGCCCAGAACGCGATGGAGGCGCGTTGCACCGCGGGGTAGGCCACCACGAGCGCGGGCAGAAGCAGCACCAGCGCCGGCTGCAGATAACGCGCGTACTGCAGCGGCAACAGCGGCAGCAGCAGCCCGATGCTGGCAACTGCCGCCAATCCGCGGGTGCGCGGGTCGCGCAACGCCAGCAGCCACACGCCTGCAAGCGCGATAAGCAAGAAGCCGAAGCCGCCATCGTAGGATTCGAAGTAATGCTCGGTATCGAAGCTGACGTCCCACAACACGTCACCATCCAGACCCCCCTGCCAGCGCGGATCGTTGAAGTTGGCCGCCACGAAGAAGGGCGAGCGGAACCAGGCATTCATCAGCGGCAGTACCGGATTGCCGGTCGCCAGCCAGGCAGTGACATAGCTGGAACCACCCACGGCGAGCACCACCAACAAGGCGGCCGGTAGCCACCGCCAGGAGATGTGTTGGCGGTGTCGCCATGCGGCCCAGGCCAGTATTGGCAATGCGACGATGCCATGCATGACCTTGAGCCCGCACAGCGCGCCAAACAACACCGCGCCGCCCAACAGCCCGCGAGCGCCGTCCTGCCCTGGTTGGCGCAGCACCAGCCACGCCAGCGCGGGCAGAAAGGCCATCGCCGGCAGCTCGGTCTGCATCCCGGCGGCCAGGGCCATGCTCAGCGGCAGGCTGGCGAGCAGTGCCACCGACCACCAGCGCCGCCGTGCATCGCCACCCAGCGCCGCCACAAGTGCAAACACGGCGCCTGCCGACATCGCCAGCCACAGGGCGTTCATCGCCCCGCGTGCCTCGCGTCCTGCCAGCACCTGCGCCACACCCTGCAGGACGTCGCCCGCCCATGGCGCCAGCGCCCACACCTGCACTGCGGGATCGGGCAGGTAGTGCGCGGACGTCTGCAGTTGCCACGGCAGGCCCAGGTGATAGACGACGTCGTCGTACTGCATGGTCGGCAACCATGCGCCGGTGCTGGCCAAGCCAAGCAAAAGCATGGCGGCAGCGCCTGCGCGCGGATTCGCGCGCAGGCTTTCGGTGAAGTGGTTGCGCACGCTGCGCAAGGCCGCCATCAGCTCTGCATGGCGCCAGGCGATGAGCGCAATGCAGGCAACGGCGTAGGTGATCCGGGTATGAATCTGTAGCTGCAGCAACCACCCAAGCGCCCCCGCCAGCATGGCAAGGCCCAGCGGTAGCGCAATCGGGCCGGGCAGCAGCAGGCTGCCCAGTGCGATGGCGCTTGCGGCGAGCAATGCCACCGCCAATACGGGCAACGGACCCGCGAACACTCCCAATGCCAGCAGCCAGACCATACCCAGAGCCGCCGCCCACGACAGACCGCGCCACCGTCGCACCAGCCACGCCAGCGCAAGCGAAATCATGGCCATCAAGACGTGTTCGAAAAAGCGCGGGAACGGCAGTGCCTGCCACATCCGGTTCGCCACCCACCCGGCCACGCATAGCGCCATGCCCAGCCACAGCAGAACGCCGGGCAGCAGGGCCTTGATGCGGGGTTCAATGAACATGCCCAGAATACTAGGGGTTTGCACGACGCCGTCAATCGCGCCTACGCGCCAGCAACAACCATGTCGCTAGAATCGCCAGACCTACGCAGAAGACACGCCCGAGATCGCCCATGAGCGCACCGTTGCACGTTGTGATCCTTGCTGCCGGCGAAGGCAAGCGGATGAAGTCGGCACTGCCCAAGGTGCTGCAGGCAGTCGCGGGGCAGCCGATGCTGGCGCATGTGATCAATGCCGCGCGCGCACTTCAGCCGGCAGGCATCCATGTCGTACAGGGCCATGGCGGCGAGCAGGTACGAGCGGCTTTTTCGCAACAGGACGACTTGCACTGGGCCGAACAGGCGCAGCAACTCGGGACCGGCCATGCCGTGCAGCAGGCGATGCCGGACGTGCCCGATGACGCACGCGTGCTGGTCCTGTACGGCGACGTACCACTGATCACCGCGACGTCACTGCGCACGTTGCTGGACGAACCAGGGCGGCTGGCCGTGCTTGCCGCGGAGGTGCCCGACCCCACCGGCTATGGCCGCATCGTCCGCGATCCGGAGGGTCGGGTGGCGTCCGTGGTGGAACACAAGGACGCAAGCGCGGACCAGCGCCGCATCCGCCTGGTGAACACGGGCGTGATTGCGGCAGACGCCACCGCGCTCAAGCGCTGGCTGTCGGGACTGTCCAACCAGAACACCCAGGGTGAGTACTACCTGACCGATGTGTTCGCGGCGGCCGCGGACGAATATTCGGCGGCGGAGATCGTGATCGTGGACGATCCGATTGAAACCGAAGGGGCGAACGATTCCTGGCAACTGGCGCAACTTGAGCGTGCGTTCCAGCTGCGCCAGGTGCGCGCAATGTGCGATGCCGGCGCGCGAGTGGCGGATCCGGCGCGGATCGACATCCGCGGTCACGTCACGGTTGGGCGCGATGTGGAGATCGACGTCGACGTGGTGTTCGAAGGCCGCGTCGAACTGGGCGATGGCGTGCGCATCGGTCCGTTCTGCCGGATCAGGAATGCAATGCTGTGTGCCGGCACGGAAGTGCGCGCGCACTGCGATATCGATGGCGCACGTTGCGAGGGCGCGGTGACCATCGGCCCATTCGCGCGGCTGCGTCCCGGCACGGTGCTGGCCGATGGCGCACACATCGGGAATTTCGTCGAAACCAAGAATGCGAACGTCGGCGTCGGCAGCAAGGCCAACCACCTGACCTATCTCGGCGATGCGGTGATTGGCGCTGGCGTCAACGTCGGCGCCGGCACCATCACCTGCAATTATGATGGGGTGAACAAGGCCACCACCACGATTAGCGATGGTGCCTTCATCGGTTCAAACACCGCGCTGGTCGCGCCGGTGACGGTTGGCGAGGACGCCACCATTGCTGCCGGCTCGGTGATCAGCAAGGACGCGCCGGCTGGAAAACTGACAGTCGGCCGCGCGCATCAGTTCACGGTGGACGGCTGGCAACGGCCTACTAAGAAGTCCTGAAAGCCTACAAAGGCAGCGTCAGGCTCACGCAAAGCCCGCCACCGTCGCGATTGAGCAGCGCGATACGTCCGTCGTGCGCTTCGGCGATTTCGCGCGCCAGCGCCAAGCCCAAGCCGGTGCCATTGCGCTTGGTCGAATAGAACGGCAACAGCGCATTCGCCAGCACCGCTTCATTCATGCCAGTGCCGCGATCCAGTACTTCGATCCGCCAACCCACCGGCAACCGGCGCACATGCAGACGCACGTCTCCCGGCGCTGAGCCGGATTCATGCGCGTTCTTGATCAGATTGATTAGCCCTTGTTCCAGCTGCGCCACATCGACGCGTGCGATGCCGTCGGCCGGGGTGAGCTCGGCGACGAACTCGACCTGGGTGCGCAGTTGCTCGATGAAACGTGCCCATTCAATCGGCACACGCCGAGGCGAAGGCAACTTGGCGAAACGCGCGTAGTCGCGGATGAAACCTTCCAGATGGCGCGCGCGCTCCTCGATCGTGGCAAGCGCGAGCGGTAGGCGTTCGTACTGCTTGCGGCGCAGCAGCTCGCTACCCGAGTGCGCAAGTGAGGCAATCGGTGCCAACGAATTGTTGAGCTCGTGGCTGATCACCCGGATGACTTTTTTCCAGGTCTGCACTTCCTGCCGGCGCAGTTCAGCAGTGAGCAGGCGCAACAGCACCAGTTCGTGCGCGCGTCCATTTAGGCGAAAGGTGCGTCGCGACAGGTGGTAGATGTCCTCATTGTCGTCATCGCCTACGGTGAACATGCCATCACCGCCACGCGCGAACGCATCGCGCACCGCTTCGTCAGTACGCGCCAGCACATCCTCGAAGGAGTGGCCTTCCAGCCGATGGCCATCGCCGAACACCTTGCGCGCGGCCAGATTGCCGAGCACCACGCACCGGCTGGGATCGACCAGCACCATTGCGACCGGCGTGTTCTGCACGATGGTGTCGAGCATCAGTTCGCGTTGCACCAACGTCAGCCGTTGTTTGCGCAACGTGTCCCCAAGTTCACGGTGGCTTTCCACCAATTCGCGCAACTCGCCCTGGCCATGCCACGCGATGCCGAAGCTGTAATCACCATCGCGATAGCTGGCGACGCTGCCAGCCAGCGCACGAAACAACGAGCGTACCGGTGCAAACAATCGATGCACCTGGTAAACGAGAAACGGCGCCAGTACTGCTGTCGCAACCAGCGTCGCAGTCCAGGGCTGCAACCAGCGCGTGAACAGCATTGCCAAGCCACCGGCCGCAAGCATGTACGCGCATGCCAGTGCGGCATACAGCCAAGCCAACGAGAGTCGATGCCACCAGCGCATCATCAATCGCGCTTGATGCCGTGGCGGTCCAGCCGCCGGTACAGCGCCTGCCGCGACAACCCAAGTTGGGCCGCAGCCTGCGCCAGCACACCGCCGTTGTGTTGCAGTGCGGCTTCGATCATCGCGCGGTCCGGTTCGTCGCTGTGTGCGCCGGATGCCGTCGATATAGAAGGCTGCAGGTTGAGGTCAGCGGCAGACACGGTATCGGTGCGCGCCAGCAGCGCCGCACGTTGCATCACGTTGCGCAGCTCGCGCACGTTGCCCGGCCAGGCATGCCGAAGCAGCGCGCGTTCGGCATCGTCGCCCAATCGTTTGCCGGCTGGAAGGAAATGGCGGGCCAGCGGCAGGATGTCGCGTGGTCGCTGGGCCAATGGCGCAAGTCGCAATTCGATGCCGTTGAGTCGATAGAACAGGTCTTCGCGGAACCTGCCTTCGGCGATCAATCCTGCGAGGTTCGCATTGGTTGCGCTGATGATGCGCACCTTGACAGTACGCTCCTGGTTGCTGCCGAGTCGTTGGAAGCGGCCGGTCTCCAGCACGCGCAATAACTTCACCTGGCCAGCCAATGGCAGCGTGCCGATTTCGTCCAGGAACAAAGTGCCGCCATGCGCGGCTTCGAACTTGCCCTCGCGCACCTTGCTGGCACCTGTGTAGGCGCCAGGCTCGGCGCCAAACAATTCCGCCTCGATCAAGTCCGCCGGCAGCGCACCGCAATTGAGCGCGATGAACGGGCCATCACGCACGCCGGAATTGGCATGCACGATTTCGGCGTATTTCTCCTTGCCCGTGCCATTGGGACCAGTGATCAACACCGGGATGTCGGCGCGCGCGACCTGACAGGCGAGTGCCAGCATGTTCTCGCTGGCGTTGTCGGCGAATACCAGCCCGCGCAGGTCGAAGTCACGCAGCAATGCATCGCG
This sequence comes from Lysobacterales bacterium, assembly GCA_038235795.1. Lineage (GTDB taxonomy): Bacteria > Pseudomonadota > Gammaproteobacteria > Xanthomonadales > Xanthomonadaceae > Thermomonas. The sequence goes on from JBBSTP010000007.1 coordinate 11,748, forward strand.
GCGCCACCGTTCACCGGCACGTTCCTGCGTCAGTTGGCGTTGCGCCTGCGCAAGCTCCAGCAGGTTGTTGACTGTGGTCAGCAGCTTGCGGTCGTCCCAGGGCTTGGCCAGGTAATCCACGGCGCCGGCCTTGACCAGATCGATCGCCGATTCCAGGTGTGTCCACGCGGTGAGCAGGATCACCGGCAGGTCGGGATGCTCGCTGCGGATCTGGTGGAACAGCGTGAGGCCTTCCTCACCGGAGGTGGTGTCCGCCTCGAAGTTCATGTCCTGGATCACCAGCTCAATGCCATCCTCGCGCAGGCGTTGCAGGCGCTGCAGGCCTTGTCGTGGTGATTCGGCATGTACCACGTCGATGTCGTGCAGGGAGAACAGCATCTCCAGCGCGGTGGCGACGGCGGGGTTGTCGTCGATGACGAGGATCGAGGGCATGAGGAGTCCGTGCGTGGGCGGATAGCTTAGCCCGTCGGATCGCGCCGACGGGCTAGCAACGTTGGACTATGCGCTGCGCGTCGCGACCGCAGGCGGTACCGCGGCGGCGCGGCGTGCCGGCCAGAACACCGCAAATTGCCCAAGCAGCCACAACGTCACCGCGCCGACGGGCAGGTACACCAGTGGCAAGCGTGGCAACTCGTACTTGCCCATCAGCAACTGGTTGATGGCGTAGGCCAGGAGCATGCCCAAAACAATGCCGATGCTGGAAAGCAGGAAGTTCTCGATCTGGAAATAACGCAGGATCTGCCCACGGGTGGCGCCCAACGCACGCCGGATGCCGATCTGCTTGGTGCGTTGCTGCACCCAGAAGCTGGCCAAACCGACGATGCCGAAGCCGGTCACGATCAGCAGTGCCGCGATGACGGTGGCCAACAACCACGCCATGGCACGGTCCTGCCGGTAGTGGTCGGCAATGACTTCGTCGAAGGTGCGGTTATTGATGAGGATGCGCCGCGCGCTGACGCGTTCCAGCGCCTTGCCTGCCGCTGCCATCACCTCCGCGCGCTGTTCGGGTTTGGTGCGTAATACGTATGGGCCGCCGGAGCCACGTACCGGGAGGATAAAGGAGAGCTGGCTTTCCGCTGGACCGCCATTGTCGTTGGGACGAATCAGTGACTCGACCACACCGACAACGGTGGTCGGATCATCGCCCCAGCTGTAGATTTTCTTCCCCAGTGCGGACTCGCCCGGAAACAGCTTTTCGGCCAGTTCAGCCGACAATATGGCGGAAGGAAACGACGGATTCGCACCCGGCTTGTTCAACGCACCCCAATCCTGGACCTCGTCAGCGGTGAAATTGCGTCCAGCGACAAGTTTCAGGCCGAAGGTTTGCAACAGGTGCTCATCACCCATGTAAACCGCCGCATCCGCGCTTGGATTGCGTTGATCGGGCACAAGGTTGATGGAACTGTTCCACGAGCTGTTATTGAATGGGATCTGGTTTGTCTTGCTGGCGGCAACCACGCCGGGTATCGCGCGAAGCGCTAGCAGGTCACGCTTGGACACCACGTCCGGATCTTCGCTGCTGCCAATACCGGCAATTTCGATTTCGACCAGTTCGGAATTGGCAAGGCCGGTCGGCCGGTCCATTCGCTGCAGGCGCGTCTGGATCAGGAACAGCGCGTTGCAGACGATCGCGCAGGACAGTGCGATTTCCAGCACGATCAGCGCCGCGGCAGTGCGGTGCCGAAGCAGCGTGGACAAAATGGGGCGAATGTTCATCGTGGTGCTCCAGGGAACGTCATCGCAAGGGAATAAGCGTGGCTCATGCGCCGGTGCGCATGCAGGCGTAACGGCATCACTGCGACTTCAGCTGGATGGCAGGGGAGATCTGGCACGCGCGCCAGGCCGGTAGCAGTCCGGCCAGCACGCTTGCCAGCAGCGCTAGCGCGAAGGTCAGCAGCAGCATGGAGGCGTCCAGGTTGGCCAGCGGCGCATAGTCGGTAGGTTGCTGGCGCACGGCCCACAGGCCGATGAAGGCAAACACCAGCCCCAACACACCGCCGGCCAGGCCCACCGTGCCGGCTTCGACCAGGCACTGCTGGAACACTTGCCGACGCGATGCACCCAGCGCGCGGCGCACGCCTATTTCGCCACCGCGGCGCAGGAACTTCGCCAGCAGCAGGCCCACGGTATTGAGCAGGCACACCAGCAGGAAGCCCATCGCCAGCCAAAGCTGCAGGCGCACATCGCCGGGGACGATATTGTTCTTGTCCAGCCACGTCATGACGTTGGACAGGGCGACGTTGGTCGGGCGCACGAAGCGGCCCGCCGCACGCTGCTGATCGGAGTAGTTGGTCAGGTACTGGCGGAAGTCCGCGGCTTTTGCGGGATCGTCGAGCTCCACCCAATACTGCAGCCAGGCGCAGGGTGCATTGACCCCGCCGTTGCCTTCCGGGTCGTCGTTGGGGGTCTTGCCGTTGTCCCAGCAATTCATGTCGCCGGACGTGCTCATCTTCAAGGCACGCGACGTCCCCATCGGCAGATAAACCTCTTCGGAGCCCCCAAAGCGACTTCCCGTGACGTCGAAGAACCTGGGTTTGGGCGACCATGCCGCCAGCACGCCGATGACCCGGAATTCGTGTTGGTCGAGGCTGATTGTCTTTCCGACACTGTTGCCACCGCCGAAGATCTTGTCGTTCAGCGCCGTGCTGATGACCGCAACCCGCGCGCGGCTGTCGTCCTCGGTCTTGCTCCAGCCATGTCCATAACGAAAGGGCACGTCAAACATGGGGAAGAAATCAGCGGTGGTGAAGCGCGCATCCTGTTGCATCGCTTGCAAGTCGCCACGGTTGGGTTCTATCGCAAGGCCTCCACGCGTCATGAACGCCTGTCGCTTGCCGCGAGCATCACGAAGCAAGGCTTCGGAATCAAAGCGCGTCATCTGCCGTTCCGGGTCCTCGCCCGGCTTGAAGCCGTTGATCGATGCCGGATCCATCTGGACATAGAACAGGCGATCGCTCTTCTGCGGGATGGGATCGCCGGACAGCACATGGAACACAGTCAGCGTGGTCATGCTGGCGCCGATGCCAAGCGCAATCGCCAGCACCATCAGCGCAGTCAGCGCCTTGTTGCGTTTGAAGCTGTGCAGCGCGAGCTTGAAGTTGTACGCGAACATTACGAATTCCTCATGCGGCGGTTGTGGAGGCGCTGTCAGCGCGCGCGGTATCGACACCGCGTGCCAGGCTGGGTTCGACCGACAGATCCGTCGCCATACCGTCGACGATGTGCACGTTGCGCTGCGCTCGCGCGGCCAATTCCGGGTCATGGGTGACCATCACTATCGTGGTGCCCTGTTGGTTGATGTCTTCCAGCAGTTCCATCACGCTGCGCGCCATCTGCGAGTCCAGGTTGCCGGTGGGCTCATCCGCCAGCAGCAGGCGCGGACTACCGGCTAGTGCGCGCGCAATCGCCGCGCGTTGTTGCTGGCCACCGGAGAGTTCGGCGGGGAAGTGCTTCATGCGCGAGCTGAGGCCGACCAACCCCAGTGAATCCTCGATCCGCAACTTACGCTCGCTGGCCGGCATGCCGCGATAGCGCAGTGGCACATCGACGTTGTCGAAGATGTTGAGGTCCGGGATCAGGTTGAAGCCCTGGAAAATGAAGCCGATCTTCTGGTTGCGCAGCTTGCTGCGGGCGTCGTCGGACAAACCTTTGACGTTCACCCCATCGAGCAGGTATTCGCCGCCAGTGAATCCCTCCAGCAAGCCGGCGATATTGAGAAAGGTGGTCTTGCCGGAACCCGACGGACCTGTAACGGCGACGAATTCACCCTCGGCGACGTGCAGGTCGAGCGAGCGCAGCGCGTGCGTCTCAACCAATTCGGTGCGGTAGACCTTGGTGACCTGGCGCATGTCCAACATGTGGAGGTGTCCTTGTGTGTCTGGTGTCTGGCTCGCCGGGGCGGCGGGCGAGTTGGCGGGTTGTTGAGAGGTTGCGATCAGCGGGTGCGGAACAGCGGCAGCGCAGGCGCGGGCAGGAAGGTCGTGATTCGATGGGGGCGGTGCAGGACGGCGGCATTGGCGCTTGCGCGGTTGCAGGCACGGAGCGTGTCTGCACTGAAGTCGATCAGTTGCGATAGCCGCAGCGGCACCGCCTCGGCCAGTTGTTGCGCGCTCCAATGGGTGTGCAGCGGCATGACGGCGTCATGTGTATTCAAGGCAGCTTTATGCGAGGCATGCGGTTTCACTGTGTTGTCCATGTCAAAGTTGTTCCTGTTCAAAGGCCGGAGATACGGATGCGTTCCGCGTTGTCGAATTGGTCGCTGCCGGACACCACGACGCGGTCGCCGGGCTGTAATCCCGAAAGGATTTCCACTGCATTGAGGCTGCTCACGCCGGCGTGGATCGGGCGACGCACCGCGCTGCTGCCGTCGACCACGTAGGCGACGCGGCCGCCGTCCTGTTCCAGGAATGGACCACGCTCGACCATCAGCACGTCGCGGCGCGTGTCGAGCACGATACGCGCGGACAGGCGCTGGTTCTGTCGAAGTGATGGCGGCTGTTTGCCTTCATCGAAACGCAAGCGTGCGTTGACTTCGCCATTGACCACTTCCGGCGAAACGGCCGACACCTTGCCCGGGAACGGCTTGCCATTGCTGGTGATCTGCGCGGGCATGCCGATCGCAAGGTCGCGGGCGAAACTCTCCGGCACCTTGATCTCGACCTCGAACTCACTCAGGTCGACCACGCCCAGGATCGGGGCATTTGCGGCGACATTGGTGCCCTGCGAAATCTGCACCTGGCCGACCTGGCCATCGAACGGCGCGCGCAGGGTCAATGCATCGACTTGCCGCTGCAATTCATCAACCACGGCACGCTGGCGGTCGGCCAGCAGCTGTTTGTTGCGCGTGTCCAGGCCGGCGCCGCGGCCCTGCAGGCCAAGATCGGAGCGAGCGTGGACCACGCCGATGTCGGTCTTCTGCACATCGTCATGCGCCTTGGCCACGTCGACCTGGGCGACTGCACCGCCTGCGAACGCGCGCTGGTAGCGGTCGAGGTCGCGCTTGGCGGCGATCTGCTCAACCTGCGCCTGGTCCAGTGCCTTGCGCGCGGCCGAGCGCACCAGCTGCGCATCGAGCACCGACCGACCGGCTTCGGCTTGCAGGCTCGCCAGGGTGGACTGCTCCTGGGCAAGCCGGCTACGCAGTTCGGGGCTGTCGATGATGGCCAATGGCTGGTCTTTCTTCACCTCATCGCCGGCGACCACCTTCAGCGCTACGGTGCCACCGGCGATCGCGTACAGGGTCGGGCTGTTGGCTGCGATCACCCGGCCGTCGGCGCTGATATCGCGGACCAGGTCGCCGCGCTTGACCTCGGCGATGCGCAGGCGCGCGCCATCGAACGAATGGCCACCGCCGGCCCAGCCGGAGACCACCCAGCCAGCCAGTGCAATCAACGCGACGGCGACGGCAGCGATGGGCCACCATCGCTTGTGACGCCAGCCAGGGCGCGCGGCCTGAGAGAGACTCTGGTCCTGGCCGGAGGGTTCGGCGATGCGGGAGCGGCTGTTCATGCGATGCGAGCGGATATGTTGTTCATGCAGGTATTAATGCAATCTCCGTGCCAACTCCCAACTATCTGATTGAAAAGGAAATCTCCACGATGAAAAGTGTCCGGCCGGACACTTCGAGCGTCCGCACGGACGCTCGTCGGAGTGCGCGCTCGCTTACAATGTGCCGACCCCAGCAGGAATCAATGCGCATGTGCGGAATTGTCGGTGCGATCGCGAGCCGTGACGTCGTCCCGGTCCTGATCGAAGGTTTGAAGCGCCTTGAATATCGCGGCTATGACTCCGCGGGCATTGCGGTGATTGACGGCGATGCGGTGCGTCGCGTGCGTCGCACCGGGCGCGTGGCGCAAATGGAATCCGCGGCCCAGGCCGAGCATTTCAGCGCGTCGCTGGGCATTGGCCATACGCGTTGGGCTACCCATGGCGGGGTGACCGAGCTCAACGCGCATCCGCACATCAGCCATGGCGACCTGGCGCTGGTGCATAACGGCATCATCGAAAACCACGAGGCGCAGCGCGAGCGGCTGCAGGCGCTGGGCTATGAATTCGAGTCGCAGACCGATACCGAAGTCGTCGCCCACCTGATCCACCATTACCGCGCACAAGGCGCCGACCTGCTCGGCGCGCTGCAGCAGGCGGTGCGCGAACTCGACGGCGCGTATGCCCTGGCGGTGATCGACCGGCGCGATCCGTCGACCATGGTGGCTGCACGCATGGGCTGTCCGCTACTGGTCGGCCTGGGCGAAGGCGAGAACTTCATCGCCTCGGATGTCTCGGCAATCCTGTCGGCCACCCGCAAGGTCATCTTCCTGGAGGAAGGCGACACAGCGTCGCTGACGCGCGACGCCGTGCACGTGTTCGATGTGGACGGCGCCGAAGTGCAGCGCGACATCCACATGTCCGACGTGTCGCTGGCTTCGCTGGAACTGGGTCCGTACCGGCACTTCATGCAGAAGGAGATCCACGAGCAGCCGCGTGCGATCAGCGACACCATCGAAGGCATCGTCGATGCCGGCGGCTTCGACGCGGCGCTGTTCGGCGCCGATGCGGAAGACCTGCTGCGCGATGTCGATTCGGTGCAAATATTGGCTTGCGGCACCAGCTACTACGCCGGCCTGACCGCGCGCTACTGGTTGGAGGACATCGCCGGCATTCCCTGCGCGGTCGACATCGCCAGCGAATACCGCTATCGCAAGGTGGTGGCCAACCCGCGGCAACTCATCGTCACCCTCTCGCAATCGGGTGAAACGCTCGACACCATGGAAGCGCTGAAATACGCGAAGTCACTGGGCCAGGCGCGCACGTTGTCGATCTGCAACGTGCCGGAAAGCGCGATCCCGCGCGCCAGCAAGCTGGTGTTCTACACCCGCGCCGGCGCCGAGATCGGGGTGGCGTCGACCAAGGCTTTCACCACGCAGTTGGTGGCGTTGTTCGCGCTTACCGGTGTGCTGGCGAAGTTGCGCGGCACTATCGATGAGGCGCAGGAAGCCGAATACCTCGATGACCTGCGCCACTTGCCGGGCAGCGTGCAGCACGCGCTCAACCTGGAGCCGCAGGTCGCGCGGTGGGCGGAAAAGTTCGCGCTGAAGCAGCACGCGTTGTTTCTCGGGCGCGGCCGGCACTATCCGATCGCGCTGGAAGGCGCGCTGAAGCTCAAGGAAATCACCTACATCCATGCCGAGGCGTATCCGGCCGGCGAGCTCAAGCACGGCCCGCTGGCGCTGGTGGACGAGGACATGCCAGTGGTGGTGATCGCACCGAATGACGCGCTGCTGGAAAAGGTGAAGTCGAACATCCAGGAAGTGCGCGCGCGTGGCGGCGAGATGTTCGTGTTCGCCGACGCCGACAGCCACTTCGGCGAGTCCGAGCAGGTGCACGTGATCCGCACCCCGCGCCATGTGGGCGTGCTCAGCCCCATCGTGCACACCATTCCGGTGCAGTTGCTCGCGTACCACACTGCGCTCGCGCGAGGCACTGATGTCGACAAGCCACGCAACCTGGCCAAGTCGGTAACGGTGGAATAAGGCAAGGCGCCGGATCAGTGGACAGATCCATACGATGATTATCGATGGTAACCATAATTGCACTTTCATTGTCTGCGTGGATATCTAAATTTTTTGTTGTCCAGCAAATAAGAGCCTTCATCCATGGAAAAAATGCGACTGAAGTGGAATAGGTTTCTAAGATCACTTACCTCACGCGCCGTCAACCAGAAACAATTGACTGCTGCGTCTGTCTTCACCGACAACATGGTGTTGCAGCGGGAAATTCCGGTTGTTGTTTGGGGTCAAGCTGATCCTGGCGCTTCCGTTCAGATCGCTTTTGCCGGTCAGGTGCAATCCACCGAGGCGGCTGATGACGGCAGTTGGTCGTTGAAACTCAGACCGATGGAGGCCATAACCCAAGGCCAAACCCTGACGATAAAGTCCGGTTCTCAGCAGCTTTCTTTCGCCAATGTCGTGGTGGGCGAGGTGTGGCTTTGTGCGGGACAATCCAACATGGGCTGGACCTTGGTAGTGTCTGCCGATGCCACCGAGCACATTACCAACGCAGTCAATTCCAACATTCGCTTTCTTTCAGTGCCTACCGTCCGCTCCGACAAAATGGAGCTCAGCCTGCCGACCTGTAACTGGTTGCCAAGCCGACCCGGCCACGCCAAGAATTGGTCCGCGGTCGCTTACCACTTTGCAACCGAGCTGTTTCAAGAGCTGCAGGTGCCGATTGGAATTATGTGGGCCTCTCTGGGCGCCACCAAGATCCAGGAATGGACGAGCCAGGAAATCAACGCGATCCACGCATACGATATTGAGGAAGAATGGAACGATAACCAGCCATCAAGCCTGTTCAATGGCATGATCGCACCCCTCATTCCCTTCACCATGCGCGGGGTCATCTGGTATCAAGGCGAGGAAAACCACTGGGGCGCAGGCGTCTACCAGACCCAGCAAGCCGCTTTGATCGAAGACTGGCGCGAACGCTGGAGCCAAGGCAGCTTCCCCTTCATCTATGTGCAGCTGGCCAACTATGGCAAAACCAACACCGACCCTTGGAGCCCATGGGCGGAATTGCAGGAAGCCCAATTAAAGAGCTTGAGCCATCCCAACACGGCCATGGCGGTCGCCATCGACGTGGGCGAGGCCGATGACATCCATCCCCCCCGCAAGCAGCCTGTAGGCCAGCGCCTGGCCATTGCGGCCTTGGGCAAAGTCTACAAACGCCGCGAGCTGTTTTCAGGCCCGCAGTTCCGTAACTTTGAAGTCGAGGGCGGTACGCTGCGTCTTTTCTTTGATTATGCCGATGGACTCAGAACGACCGACGGAGAAGCGTTGCGCTGGTTTGAAATTGCCGAGGCAGACCCAAGCAATACCAACAGCGCTAGATATGTCCCCGCAAATGCAGTGATTGATGGCGAAACCATTATCGTGAGTGCCGCAGGCATCACCAGCCCCGTCGCGGTGCGCTATGCGTTCAACTCCAACCCGGAAGGCTGCAACCTCACCAATTTTGCAATGTTGCCGGCATCGCCTTTTCGCACGTCAAAGGATTGGAGCGTAACCCTGGGGAATGATATATACCGCCCGGTGAAGCAAATCCCGGTTGCGACTCACCAGAGAATCAGTGTGGCGCCCTTGGGGTCGTTGGCGATAGGGTTGAATGTCACCAATCAAGCCGGTGGCTCGTACAGCTATGCAATCATCGACTGGCCAACCCATGGCACGCTGTCCGGCACCGCACCCAACCTGGTTTATCAACACCATTCCAAGACGAAGAATGAAGATAGATTTACCTTCAAGGTTTACGATTCGGCTTACAGCAGCAACATCGCCAGCATCGTGATTGATGTCATGGAAGGCGAGCATTGAAGATCGAGTCGTAGTGATCCTGCGTCAATGGCGATGCCGGCGTCTGGCGGTACTGGATCCGTGCTTGCATTGCCTGCGCGGCGCCATGCATTGAATACGATGGCACCGTCAGCCTAAGCTGGCCGCTTCCCGGTGTGGAAGCGGCAACATGGATTTTGAACCCTCAGTCCGCTCGCAGGACGTCCTCCGGCGCCTGCGCCGCTTCATGCGCGAACACATCGAGCCCATCGAAGCCGATTACCTGCGCGAGGCGCGCGCGTTGAACTCGGGCGCCGACTGGACGCGTTGGCAGGTGCCGGCGCAGATGGCTGAACTGAAAGCCAGGGCGCGCGCCGAAGGTCTGTGGAACCTGTTCCTGCCCGATGCCGAGCTCGGCGCCGGGCTGACGACACTGGAATATGCGCCATTGGCCGAGGCGATGGGCCGCAGCCTGATCGCGTCGGAGGTGTTCAACTGCAGCGCGCCTGACACCGGCAACATGGAAGTGCTGCATCACTTCGGCAACGACGAACAGAAGCGGCAATGGCTGGCACCGCTGCTGGCCGGTGAGATCCGCTCGGTGTTCTGCATGACCGAGCCCGACGTCGCATCCAGTGACGCCACCAATATGCAGGCGACGATTCGCGAAGATGGCGATGAATTGGTGCTCGATGGCCGCAAATGGTGGAGCACCGGCTTGGGTCATCCGAACGCGGCGTTCGCGATCTTCATGGGCCTGTCCAACCCGGACAACGACCGCCACCAGCGCCACAGCATGGTGCTGGTGCCGCTGGACACGCCGGGCGTGCGCATCGAACGCATGCTGCCCTGCTTTGGCGAATACGACGCGCCGAGCGGTCATGGCGAGGTGGTGTTCGAGCAGGTGCGGGTGCCGCGCGCGAACCTGATCAAGGGTTTGGGAGATGGCTTCGCGATTGCGCAGGGCCGGCTCGGGCCCGGGCGCATCCACCATTGCATGCGCGCCATCGGTGCGGCCGAGCGCGCGCTGGAGCTGATGATCGAACGTGGCCTGTCGCGCGTCGCCTTCGGCAAGCCGCTGCTGGAACTGGGCGGTAACCACGAGCGCATTGCCGATGCACGCATCGCCATCGACCAGGCGCGGCTGCTCACGCTGTATGCGGCATGGAAGATCGACACGCACGGCGTTGCTGCGGCAATGAGCGAAATATCCGCGATCAAGGTGGTCGCGCCGAATGTGCTGCAACAGGTCGTCGACGAGGCGATCCAGTTGTTCGGCGGCGCCGGCGTGTCGCACGACGTGCCGCTGACATCACTGTTCGCGATCGCACGTGCGTTGCGGATCGCCGACGGGCCGGACGCGGTGCATCGGAGCCTGATCGCGCGCATCGAGATCGGCAAGCACCGCAAGCGGATGGGCGCGGCATGAGCGCAGACGTGGGTGGTCGCAAGCGGGTCTTCATCACCGGAGGCGCCTCCGGCCTGGGCCAGGCGCTGGCAATGCACTACGCCGGGCAGGGCTGGCGGGTGCTGATCGGCGATCTCGACCGCGAGCGTTGCGCGGACACCGTGGCGCAGGTGCGCGCGGCGTCTCCAGACAGTGGCGCGAGCGATGCGCTGGCCTGCGACGTCACCCGCGAGGCCGACCTGCAGGCGGCGGCTGACTGGTTGCAACAACACTGGGGCGGCGTTGACGTGGTGATCAACAATGCCGGCGTGGCGCAGATGGGCGGCATTGATGCTGCCAGCGCGGATGACTGGCAATGGATTGTCGATATCAACCTGCTCGGCGTGGTCCGTGGCTGCCGGGTGTTCACCCCGTTGCTGCGCGCGCAGGGCGGCGGCCAACTGGTCAACATCGCCTCGATGGCAGGACTGGTGCACATGCCACAGGCATCGGCCTACAACGCGACCAAGGCCGCGGTGGTCGCGCTGTCTGAAACCCTGCAGCTGGAACTGGAGGCCGACCGCATTGGCGTGACCGTGGTGTGCCCAGCGTTTTTCCGCACCGCGCTCGCGGCGAACATGCGCGCCAGCGATACGAAGCTTGAAGCAATGACCAGGCGATTGGTGGAGCGCGCACGCATCGGTCCCGAGGACATCGCGCGCCAGGTGTTCGAAGGCGTGCAGCGCGGCGACAGCCATATCCTCACTCATCCGGAGGCGAGGCGTGCGTGGAGGCTGAAACGCATGCTCCCGTACCGGCTGTACCTCGCGCTGATGCGCCGGCAACTGGCGCGCGTCGCGGCGCGCATGCAGCGCAAGGCGACGCCTTGATGTCGGCAGTGACCGACACGGCAGGCGAAGTGCGCGATGGCGAGGCACTGGATCTCAGCCGACTTGATCCGTGGCTCAAGCAGCAGTTGCCGGGCCTTGCTGGCACGCCCAAAGTCACCCAGTACGCTGGCGGCGCGTCGAACTGGACCTATCGGCTGCAGTACGACAGCCACGACCTGATCCTGCGCCGCCCACCTGCTGGTACCAAGGCGAAATCCGCGCACGACATGGGCCGCGAATTCCGCATCCAGCGGGCGCTGAAGCCCGTGTTCCCGTTGGTGCCGGACATGCTCGCCCATTGCGAGGATGCGTCCGTGATCGGCGGCGAGTTCTACGTGATGCAGCGTCTGGACGGCATCATCCCGCGCAAGAACCTGCCGCGCGGACTGCAGATGACTGCGGCGCAGGTGCGACAGTTGTGCATCAACATGCTCGACACCCTGGTGGCCCTGAATCGCATCGATGCCGATGCTGCGGGGCTTGCGCAACTCGGCAAGGGTGACGGCTACGTGCGCAGGCAGGTCGAAGGCTGGACCGGCCGTTACGCAAAGGCGCGTACCTGGAACGTGCCACGCGGCATCGGCATCACCACGTGGCTACACGCGAACATTCCTGCCGACAGTCGCAGCGGCGTGGTCCACAATGATTTCCGCTTCGACAACCTGGTGCTGGATGCGCAGGATCCGACCCGGATCATCGGCGTGCTCGACTGGGAACTGGCGACCATCGGCGATCCGCTCATGGACCTCGGCAACACAATTGCCTATTGGGTGCAGGCCGACGACGACCCGATCATGCGCCGACTGCGTCGCCAGCCCACGCACATGCCGGGCATGCTGACCCGGCGCGAGGTGGTCGGCTACTACTGCACGCAGATGTGCATCACGCCCGGGAACTGGACGTTCTATGAAGTGCAGGGGCTGTTCCGCGTGTCGGCGATCGCGCAACAGATTTACTTCCGCTACCACCACAAGCAGACAGCCAACCCGGCGTTCCGCCATTTCTGGCTGTTCGTCCACTACTTGCACTGGCGCTGTCGGGGCCTTATTCGTCAACACGTCCGCGAACACGAGGCCGCAACCGCATGATCCGCAAGAACATCCTGATAACCGGCGCCAGCTCCGGCCTTGGCGCCGGCATGGCCCGCGAATTCGCCGCGCGCGGGCGCAATCTTGCACTGTGCGCCCGCCGCACAGATCGGCTGGAAACGCTAAAGGCCGAATTGCTGGCCGCGCATCCCGGCATCACCGTGTCGCTGCGCGCACTGGACGTGAACGACCATGCGCAGGTGTTTGAAGTCTTCCGTGACTTCGCCGCCGAGTTCGGCACGCTGGACCGGATCATCGTCAATGCAGGCATGGGCAAGGGCGCATCGCTGGGCACGGGTTATTTCCACGCCAACGTCGCCACTGCGCAGACCAACTTTGTCGCCGCGCTGGCGCAATGCGAAGCGGCGCTGGAGATTTTCCGCAAGCAGGACAACGGCCACTTGGTGACGATCTGTTCGATGAGCGCGATGCGTGGCATGCCGCGCGCGATCACCGTGTACGCCGCGACCAAGGCAGGCCTGGCTGCGCTCAGCGAAGGCATCCGCTCCGACCTGTGGGGATCAAAGATCGAGGTCAGCACCATCTTCCCCGGCTACATCCGTTCGGAGATCAACGAAAAGGTGAAGCACACGCCCTTCATGATCGACAACGACGTGGGTTGCCGGCTGCTGGCCAAGGCGATCGAGCGCGAACCGGTCAAGGCCTACGTGCCGTGGTGGCCGTGGGCACCGATGGGTGTGTTGATGCGGGTGTTGCCGCTGGGGTTGGTGCGCAAGCTCGGCTGACGTCATGTTGCCGGTCAGCACGCGAGCGGCCACCACAAAAACGCCCGGCGTCCATGCCGGGCTTCGCCTCCGTACGATGTGGCTCCCTGAAAGCTGGGATCAGTTCGGTTGCCAGCGCAGGCTCAGTGAAACTTCACGGCCTGGTTGTAGGTAGAACGCGCTTGTCTCGTAATTCCGGTCAAACGCATTGACCAAGTTGGCCTGCAGCGTCCAAGCGTCCGCGAAACGCCATGACACGCGCGCATCCGCCGTGCCGTAACCACCGATCCGCAGGCGGTTGCCGGCATCGTCCCAACGCGCCGCTTCGGCAATCCCGCTGATGCCCAAGCCCCATGCGCCAAATTGGCGATCAAGATCGAGCCGCGCGCTGCTGGACGGACGGCGTGCCAGACGCTTGCCATGGTTGAAACCGGTACTGAGGTTGCGTGCATTGAGGCTGCTGACCTGTCCGCGCAGGTCCCAATCGCCCAGGCGCACACCACCTGTCAACTCAACGCCGCGAATGCGCGCGCGCTCGATGTTGTTGGGCATGAACAGCGTGCTGTCATACGCGATCAGGTCATCGATCGTGGTCTGGTAGGCATTGAGCTGCCAATTCCAGCCATCGCCACGCCGACCAAGCCCGAGTTCGCTGCTGCGCGAGGATTCCGGGCGCAGCAGTGGATTGCTGAAGCCCGGGTAATACAACTCGTTGAAGCTCGGCGCCTTGAACGCGGTGGCGTGGCTTGCGGTCAACCGCCAGCCATCGCCGAAGCCCATGCCCCAGGCGATGCCGCCGGTATTGTGTCCGCCGAACTGGTCATTGTCGTCGCGGCGCAGGCTCAGCTGCACATCTTGAGTGTCGAACGTGCCTTGGTACTGCGCGAAAATCGCACGATTGCCACGCGCCTTGTCGAATGGTGCGTAGGGATCGATGACATCGGCGCGGTCGCGCAGCCAGTCAAAGCCGCTGGTCAGCACTTGGCCGGCGGCCACGGTGAAGTCACCCTGCAAGCTGGCGCTGTCGCGAGTGGTGTCGTATCGGTTGGCGAAGCTGTTGCCGAGATGGTTGTCGGAGATATCGGTATTTCGGCCCACGGTCAACTTGAGCTGGGTTGCCGCCGAGGGCGTCCAGCGCACGCTGCCCCCCACGACTTGCTGGACGATGTCGGAGTTGTCGACATAGTCGCCGTCGTAGTCGTTGTGACCACTCGCGCGGAGGGCGCGTGCATCGAACTGCCAGGCCTCGTTCGGTGCGAAATCGGCGCGAACGGTGGCGCTGTTGTTGCGGTAGCCGTCGCGATCCAGGTGGGTGCCGGGCACGATGAAACAGCCTGCGCCTGCGTACGTGACTGGATCGAAGAAGCCGCGGCAGGCATTGATGCCGTCGGTGGACTGATGGGCCAGGTCGACGCCGATACCGCCACGTGCACTGCGCATGTCAAGCCCGGCTGAGGCCTCGCGCAGTCCATGGCTTCCGGCTCCGATGCGCCCGCGCCCGTGCACGCCTTCGCGCCTGCTGCCGCGGCGGGTGAAGATCTGGATCACGCCACCGATGGCGTCGGCGCCATACAGCGACGAGCGCGGACCACGGACAATCTCGATGCGCTCGATCTACTCCAGCGGCAGGTCTTGCAATGAGGTCAGACCAGATGTCGGCGAGCCCATGCGCACGCCATCGACCAGGAACAAGGTGTGGTCGGATTCGGTGCCGCGCAAAAACAGCGTGCTGAGCTTGCCCAGCCCACCCTGGTTGATGATGGTGATGCCGGCGCGGCCGCGCAGCAGTTCCGGTAGCGAACGCGCGCTGCTGTGTTCGATTTCAGTGCGGTCGACGACCTCCACTGCGGCCAGTGCGGCATCGGCCGTAATGGCGGTGCGGGTGGCGGTGACGACGACGTTGTCGAGGTCGGTGGCATCTTCGGCTGCCTGGTTGCTCTGCGCGGGCGCGAGCGATGGCAGGAGAAGCGTGAGTGCAAGGGAAAGAGCGGTAAGGCGGAACCTATTGCGCGACTGCATTGAAATTCTCCGGCGCGCTCGCCCGCGCGCCCATGAGTGGAGGGGCAGTTGCGGTACAAACGGGAGAAACGAACGACGCCATGCGACGCGCGCATGCACGACGTCGCCCGATGCCCGCCGCATCGCAACCAGTCAACTCCAAGGCCGGTCTCCGGGCTCGCGGGCGGAACGGTGAGCCGATGAAGGCACCTCGTTCCCGCCTGGCGCCTTCCCATGCCGCACCATGACGATGCGTTGCACAGTGGCCGATGCCAGACTTGTCTCGCTTACCGTTGCGGGGGCAGCGCCGGAATGGCCTTGCACATGGCGTGCAAGGCGGCACCGGCTTCCCGTTTCAATCCGTTGGCGATAGCCGCCGGATCACCTTGAAGCGCGCGCAGTGTAGCCGTGTTCGAGGGAAATGGGGACATGGGGTCAGAGTGAATTTCCTGCCCGTGTTAAACGTTTTCTCAGTATTGCTGCTCAGGAAAACTTCACTCTGACCCCATTTCCTTGCCGTCATCGAGAAACGCCATTTCCGGCATCGAACTGTCGTCAATAATCGTGGTGGTGACTGGCCCTGCCGCAGGCCGCCCACGCGGCGGTGGCAGCAGCCCTATTGCGGCTTCGGCCGCGCTCACAAGCTCGATGCGGCGCGCATCCGGCACTTCCTGCCAGTGGCAGTCGAGCACCGCGCCTTCCAGCGCATATAGCAGGTTGAGACTTGGCTTGAAGCCGGCGCGGCGTACTTTCATGAATGTCTCGACGACGCCGGTTGCGGCGATCTCGTCCAGCGAACGCAGGCCCACCTGACGCAACCAGGCGGCAGACTTCGGGCCGATGTTGCGCATTTTTTCAGTGCTTGCAGCCACTACAACGACTCCAGGTAGGCCTTGGCGATGCTTTCCAGACCTTCCTGGTCTTCAACGCAGAAACGCGACGGAAGCGGACTGTCGATGTCGAACACGCCAATCAATTCGCCGTCGGCGCCAACCAACGGCACCACCAGTTCCGACTTCGAGGCCGAATCGCAGGCGATGTGGCCCGGGAATGCATCGACGTCATCGACCCGCTGGGTGTTCCGGGTCGTTGCTGCCGCACCGCACACGCCCTTGCTCAGCGGGATGCGCACGCAGGCAGGCATGCCCTGGAACGGGCCGACCACCAGTTCGGTGCCGTCGAAGAAGTAAAACCCGACCCAGTTGAGATCAGGCAACGCGTGGTAGACCAGCGCCGACAGGTTGGCTGCATTGGCGATGCGGTCGCGCTCGCCGTGCAGCAGCGCGCGCGCCTGATCCAGCAGCTGGGCATA
>JBBSTP010000008.1:0-26925 GCA_038235795.1 Lysobacterales bacterium
GTGCAGGCCGGGCAGGAAGAAGGTGGCGATGGTCGCGATCAGCATGCCCGCGCCCGCCCACTGGATGCCGCTGCGCGCGGTCTTGGGCGTGCTCATCCGCTGCAGGCCCAGCAGGAACAGAGTTGCGGCAATAAAGTAGCTCAGCTGGACCAGGCTGAGCACGCTCACGATTTGCTCTCCGCCTGCTTTTCAGGGGCTGGTTTGCTGGACTTGAACATGTCCAGCATGCGCTCGGTGACCACGTAACCGCCCGCCGCGTTGCCCGCGCCCAGCAACACCGCGATAAAGCCCAGCGCCTGCTCCAGTGGCGTCTCGGCGTGGCCGAGGACGACCATCGCGCCGATCAGGACGATGCCGTGGATGAAGTTCGACCCTGACATCAGCGGCGTATGCAGGATCACTGGC
Organism: Lysobacterales bacterium; assembly: GCA_038235795.1. Classification (GTDB taxonomy): domain Bacteria; phylum Pseudomonadota; class Gammaproteobacteria; order Xanthomonadales; family Xanthomonadaceae; genus Thermomonas. The sequence goes on from JBBSTP010000008.1 coordinate 406, forward strand.
ACCCGCGAAATGATCACGTGGCCGGCGATCGCCGCCAGCATGAAGATGTACAACGCCACGAAGCCGTCACCCAAGATGCCTCTCCCCGATTGCCTGTCTGTCGCCCGTCCGCATCATAACCATGTCCCGGGAGCTTGCGCCGCGCGTCAACCTTTGCCGGTGGCGCGCGTTCTACTTGTTGCAGGCCCGCCGGCACCCACCGAGGAGAATCGACATGAATGCCCTGGTAGCCCGCGGTAAGCTGCAGGCGTGACCCCTGATGTCGACCACGGCAAAACGACTGATCCACAGGCGACGACACTGGAGCAGTTCCTGTCCCGCATCGAAACCCGAGCGTTTCGCTTCGCCGAAATCGGCCTGCGCAATCGCGAGGACGCGCTTGATGCGGTGCAGGACGCGATGATCAAGATGCTGGGTTACCGCGACCGGCCAGCGGGCGAATGGACGCCGCTGTTCTGGAGCATCCTGCGAAACCGCATCGTCGACATGCAGCGGCGCGGGATATTCCGCCTGCGCTGGCTGGCGCCGACCATAGACCGCGAGGATGGCAGCACGATCGACTGGGCTGACGACGACGGACCGGATCCATCGCGCAACCACGACAACCGCGAGGCGTGGTCGCGGATCAGCGCGGCGCTGGGCACCCTTTCCAGGCGCCAGCGCGAAGCCTTTACCCTGCGCGTGCTGGAAGAACTCGATGTCGGCGACACCGCGCGGGCAATGGGCTGCAGCGAAGGTTCGGTCAAGACGCACCTCTCGCGCGCACGCGCGGCATTGCAACATCAGCTGGAGGAATTCCGATGACCCACGAGGAACAGATGACCCCTTTCGATGACACCCTGCGCGGCCACCACCACGCATCCTTGCAGGCGTTGTCGCCGCGGGTGCGTGCGCAACTGGCGCAGCGCCGGCATGCGGCCCTGCGCGGCGTGATTGCCACCCGCAGGCATCGTTTCGGCTATGCCGCCGCCGGCCTTGCCGCGCTGTGCGCGCTTGCGATTGGCCTGCAGTTCCGCGACCTTCCTTCGCCAGTCGCCGCGCCTACGCTGGCCGTGGCAACCACGAATGCGTTACCGGTTCGCGCCGCCAGCACGATGCTGGACGAGGATCCCGATTTCTACGCGTGGCTGGCATCAGCCGATGCCATGCAAGTGGCCATGGAGTAACCAATGAAAGCCCACCGCCCCCTGATCGTCCTCGTTCTCCTGCTTGCGCCAGCACTGCTTGCGCCAGCACTGGCGTTTGCGCAGGACAAACCGACCAGCGCTTCTCCGCTACCAGCCGCCCTTCTACCGGAATGGGACAGCCTGACCAGCGCCCAGCGCGACGAGTTGATCGCGCCGCTGCGCCAGCGCTGGAACGCCAACCCCGACGAACGCGCACGCCTGTTCCAGCGCGCGCAACGCTGGAAAAACATGCCGGCCGACGCACGCGAACGCGCGCATCACGGTATGCGGCGGTTCGAGAAGCTCTCGCCGGAGGGCCGCGAACACGCACGCGCCCTGTTCCACGCGATGCGCGGGATGGATGCGGAGCAACGCAAGACCTTGCTGGAACAATGGCGGGCAATGACCCCGCAACAGCGCAACGACTGGGGCAAGGCGCATCCGGCGCCAGAGCGCCGGCGCCGCCAGGATCACAACTAGGCCGCCCGTAGGATCAGGGTGGAGCGATCAGGCCGGCGCGACGCGCTCCGGCCACACGGTTTTGGTCAGTAGTTCATCGTCCCAGTCGAATGCCAGCGCGCCATCTTTCAACAGCAGGCTGACGAAGTTGTACACGTTGCGCGAGTACATCTCGCTGGCATGCTGGGCGCCCATCGACGCGAGATTCAGTGGGCCAGACACTACGACGCCATTGACGTCGATCGTTTCGCCAGGCTGGGTCGATTCGCAGTTGCCGCCGGTCTCGGCGGCCAGATCGACAATCACGCTGCCCGGCTTCATGCCGGCTACCATCGAAGACGTGATGATCTTCGGCGCGGGACGTCCCGGAACCGCCGCGGTGCAAACGATCACATCGATATTCCTCAGGTGCTCGCCCAGCCGCCGTTGCTGTTCGGCACGCTCTTCCTCGGTGAGCGCGCGTGCGTAGCCGCCCTCGCCCGCGGCGCTGACGCCGAGATCCAGGAAGCGCCCACCCAGCGATTGGATCTGCTCGCGGGTTTCCGGTCGCACGTCGAAGCCCTCCACCTGCGCGCCGAGGCGCTTGGCGGTGGCAACGGCCTGCAAACCGGCCACGCCGGCGCCGATGATCAGCACCTTCGATGGCCGGATCGTGCCGGCGGCAGTGGTCAGCATCGGGAAGAATCGCGGTGCCAGCTGGGCTGCGATCAACACCGCCTTGTAACCGGACATGCCGGCCTGCGAACTGAGCACGTCCATCGCCTGGGCGCGCGTGGTGCGCGGCAGTTTCTCCAGCGGGAACGCAACAATCCCGCGCGCCTGCAGCGCATCGGCGCGGGCGACATCGGCCTGCGGCTGCAGGCTGCCCACCAGTACCGCGCCCTTCTTCATCGCGCCGATCGCGGCAGCGGCCGGCGGCTGCACGCACAGCACGATGTCGGCATCTTCAATCGGCTGCGGCGTGAGCTGCGCACCCGCGTCGACATAGGCCTGGTCCGGGAAATACGCATTGGCACCGATGCCGGGCTCGATGCGCACCGTCGCGCCGGCCGCCACCAGCTTCTTGCAGGTTTCCGGCGTCAACGCCACCCGCCGTTCACCTGCCGCCGTCTCCCGTGCCACGCCAATTGTCACCGCCATCGCCTGCTCCCACCCTGGTCAACTGCCTGCATCCTACCCAAAGCCGGCGACGTCGACCCAGCCGTTACCATGTCGGCTCCCCAACCCGGCGCTTGCCTAAATGATCGCGATGCTCAGCCTGGACGCACTGGATACCCGCCGCTCGGTGCCAACCCGGCAACTGGCCGCGCCGGGACCGGACGCGCAGTCCTTGGAGCGGATGCTGACCACCGCGGTGCGCGTCCCCGACCATGGCAAGCGTGTGCCGTTCCGGTTGCTGCACATCAGCGGCGATGCGCGCACGGCTCTGGCCGATGCCGCGGAGGCACGGCTTCGCGAGCGCGAGCCGGATGCAGGTGACGGGGTCGTCGAAAAACTGCGCACGCGCTTCACCCTGCCGCCGTTGACCATTGCGGTGGTGGCGAAACTCGGCTTCGACGACAAGATCCCGGCCAGCGAACGCGCCTCAACCGCTTCCTGCGTGTGCCTGTTGCTGTTGCAGGCCGCCCAGGCCGAAGGCTTCGGCGCGCAATGGCTGACCGGATGGCCGGCTTACGACCGCCCGTTCCTGGAGAACGTCCTCGGCCTTGGGCGGGACGAAACGCTGGCCGGCACCATTGCCATTGGCACGCCGCAGGTCGACGTGCCGGAACGCGAGCGGCCGGATGTCGGGGGCCTATTGACTGACTGGCGCCGACCATGATCGCCGGACGGCGCCTATCGCCGGGTGTCCGCTCCGCGACTCGAAATGTCGCGTCGCCGCCCACCCGCCGGTCTCGCCGTCGTATCGTTCCGGCATGACCCAAGCCGCTCCGACGCAGACCGCGCCTCCTGCAACGCTCTATCTGGTCGATGCGTCGATGTACGTGTTCCGCGCCTGGCATTCGATACCCGATGAATTCCACGATGCCGATGGCTGGCCGACCAATGCCGTTCACGGCTTCGCTCGCTTCCTGCTGGACCTGCTGGAACGCGAACGCCCGCGCCATATCGCAATCGCCTTCGACGAGGCGCTGGATTCCTGTTTCCGAAATGCGCTGTACCCGGCGTACAAGGCGAACCGCGACCCGGCGCCACCGGAGCTGCGGCGCCAGTTTGCCTGGTGCAAGGCGCTGTGCCAGGCATTGGGCATGGTTACCCTCGCGCATCAGGACTACGAGGCCGACGACCTGATCGGCAGCGCCGCGCACGTGGCGCGCAAGATGGGTTTCCGCAGCGTGATTGTCTCCGCCGACAAGGACCTGTCGCAGTTGTTGGCAGGCACCGACGAACAATGGGACTACGCCCGCGGCCAACGCTGGGGCGCAGGCGGGGTCAAGGCGCGGCATGGCGTGCATGCGCACCAGATCGCCGATTACCTCGCGTTGACCGGCGACGCGGTCGACAACATTCCCGGCATCACCGGCATTGGCGCCAAGTCGGCGGCGATCCTGCTGGCGTACTTCGAAACGCTGGACGCGCTGCTGGCACGCATTGACGAAGTGCCGTTCCTGCGCCTGCGCGGCGCGGCCGGCATGGCGGTGCGCCTGCGCGAACAACGCGACCACGCGCTGCTCTGGCGGCAGCTGACGACAGTCGCACTGGATGCACCACTGCCCGATTCCGATTTCGCCCGCGGCAAAGGCGACGAGGCGGAACTGCAGTCGCTTTCGGACTGGATGAGTTTTGGGCCACTGACCCGCAAGCGCTTGGCCGAGGCGGCGGGCTTGCAGGCAAGTTGACGCCGCGGCGCCTACCGCCGGATGTTCGCTTCGCCGCTGAAATGCGGCTTCTTCCGGCCTGCCAGCTTGCATGCTGGCAGGCGTTCACGAGCTCGCGGCTTAGCCGCTCGAATTCCCCGCTCACCCACCCGACGGTCTCGCCGTAGCCCGCATCTAGCCTGACGCGACTATGATCCGGTCATGGGCAACAACATCAAACAGACCCTCTACGAAGGTGACTGGCTGCGGCTGGTCAGGATTGGCCATTGGGAATCCTGCGAGCGCACCCACGGCAAGGGCATGGCGGTGATTGTCATCGCGGTGACCCCGAACGACGACGTGCTGTTTGTCGAACAGTTCCGGGTGCCGCTGGGCTCCCGCACCATCGAGATGCCCGCCGGACTGGTCGGCGACGACCATGCCCACGACACACTGGCCGATGCCGCGCGGCGTGAGCTGATCGAGGAAACCGGCTGGTCGCCGGGCAAGGTCGAAGTGCTGCTGATCGGACCGACTTCATCGGGCATGAGCAACGAGCGCATCGCCTTCGTGCGCGCACGCGAGCTGACCAGGGTCGGCGACGGTGGCGGCGTCGACAGCGAAGACATCACGGTGCATATGGTCCCGCGCACCGACGCGCCAGCCTGGCTGATGCGCAAACAGGCCGAAGGCTTCGAACTCGATCTCAAGCTGTGGGCGGGGCTGTGGATGATCGAACACAATCCGGATGGATCACCGGCGACATAATTCGCCTGGCCGGCAGGTCGCCGCGTCAGGCCTTCTCGACGAACCCGGTGCCGCCGCTCATCCACCATCCCTGTCGGCGTAGCCATCGGTGGCCGTGACCAGCGCATCGACGTTCTCCGCCTCGAACGCGGAGTGGCCGGACGCCGCGCTGACCTTCAGGGTGGCCTTCGGCCAGGCCTGGTGCAGGTCGAACGCACTCTGGACCGGGCAGACCACGTCGTAACGGCCGTGCACAATCACGCCGGGGATGTCCTTGATCCGGTGCGCATCGCGCAGCAACTGGTCGTCGACATCGAGAAAGCCCTTGTTGATGAAGTAGTGGTTCTCGATCCGCGCGAACGCCAGTGCAAAATGCGGATCGCCGTGGCTGGTCGCGTAGTTGGGGTCGATGTGCAGGTAACTGGTCGCCCCTTCCCAGGTCGCCCAGGCCTGCGCCGCGGCCAGCCGCACCGACTCGTCCCCGGAGATCAGGCGGCGGTGATAGGCGGCAATCATGTCGCCGCGCTCGGCCTGCGGAATCAACGCCTCGTAGGGGCCCCACGCTTCCGGGAACAGCCGCGAGGCACCCTCCTGATAGAACCATTCCAGCTCCCAGCGACGCAGCATGAAGATGCCGCGCAGCACCAGTTCGGTCACCCGCTGTGGATGGGTTTGCGCATAGGCCAGCGCCAACGTCGAGCCCCAACTGCCACCGAACACCTGCCAGCGCTCGATGCCGAGCAGCTCACGCAGCTTTTCGATGTCGGCGACCAGGTCCCATGTCGTGTTGTCGGTCAGGTCCGCATGCGGCGTGCTGCGGCCGGCGCCACGCTGGTCGAACAGGACGATGCGGTACTTGGCTGGATCATGGAACCGCCGCATCTTCTCGCCGCAGCCGCCGCCGGGGCCGCCATGCAACATGACGACGGGCTTGCCTTCCGGGTTGCCGCATTCTCCCCAGTACAACGTGTGGCGACCGTCCACCTGCAAGGTGCCGGTCTGGTACGGCGTGATCTCCGGATACAGGGTGCGCATGGGCGCTCCTTTGGTTTCGTCAGAGAACGATGTTAGCGCGGGCGCGTCTCAGGACCGCTGGCCGCCACTGACGCGATCACGTCCTTCAAGGTCGGGAGTGGTCTCGATATCGATGAAACCCGCCCTCAGCAACAGCCCGCTCACGGCCGTGCCCTGATCCCGGCCGTGTTCCAGCAGCAGCCAGCCACCGGGCTCGAGGTACGCGGGAGCCGCAGCGACAATCGTGCGGATCGCATCGAGTCCATCGACGCCCGACGACAACGCCGCATCGGGCTCGAAACGCAGGTCGCCGTCGGACAGGTGCGGGTCGCCGTCGGCGATGTAGGGCGGATTGCTGGCGATGAAATCGAAGCGCTCGCCCGCGAGCGGGGCGAACCAGTCGCCGTGGCGGAATTCGACATTCACGATTCCGTGGCGGGCCGCATTGCGCCCCGCGACCTCCAACGCCGCCGTGCTGGTATCGGTGGCGATGACGCAAGCGTGCGGGCGTTCCCGCGCAATGGCCAAGGCGATCGCGCCACTGCCGGTGCCAAGGTCGGCGATGCGCCATGGTCGGTCTGGCGCAAGCCGCGACAACGCCAGTTCCACCAGCAATTCGGTTTCCGGACGCGGGACCAGTGTGTCGGGCGTCACCTCCAGATCGAGCGTCCAGAACCCTCGCCGACCGGTCAGGTAGGCCACTGGCTCGCCTATTACGCGCCGCTGCAGCAATGCGCCGAAGCTCGCCCGGGCACCATCGGCCACCGCGTCGCCTGCGTGCGCAAACAGCCAGCTGCGGCCGTGGCCCAGTACATGCGCCAGCAGCGTTTCCGCATCGACGCCATCGACCACGCCGCGGGCGTGGGCCAGCAGGTCAGCGACGGTTCCTGGGCGGGTTGTCATCGGAGGATCTTAGCGGGCATCGGATGCAGCATAGGGGATGGACAAACTCTGCATGCCCGCCAAAAACGCAGGCAATTCTGGCTCCGAGATCGAATTTGTGATAGTCTCAGCCTATCACATTCATTCTAACAATCGATTTTCAATATCAATCGAAGCCCACTATCGTGGTCTACATCCCGCCACCACCGCACAGAGGAAAACCGAATGTCCCTGATCAATACCAAGGTCCAGCCGTTCAAGGCCAACGCGTTCCAGAACGGCAAGTTCATCGAAGTCACCGACCTCGACTTGCAAGGGAAGTGGACGGCGCTGATCTTCATGCCCGCTGCCTTCACCTTCAATTGCCCGACCGAGATCGAGGACGCCGCCGATCATTACGCCGAGTTCCAGAAGGCTGGCGCGCAGGTCTTCATCGTCACCACCGACACCCATTTTTCGCACAAGGTCTGGCATGAGACCTCGCCCGCCGTCGGCAAGGCCAAGTTCGCCCTGATCGGTGACCCGACTCACCAGCTGACCCGCGCGTTCGACGTGCATATCGACGAGGAAGGCCTGGCACTGCGCGGCACCTTCATCATCAATCCGGAAGGCGTAATCAAGACGATGGAAGTGCATGACAACGCGATCGCCCGCGACGTCACCGAGACCGTGCGCAAGCTCAAGGCCGCCCAGTACGTGGCCAGCCACACCGGCGAAGTCTGCCCGGCAAAGTGGAAGGAAGGCGAAAAGACGCTCAAGCCGTCGCTGGACCTGGTCGGCAAGATTTAATTTCGACTCCAAGCCAGCCTTCTCCTTCATGGAGGAGGCTGGGTGGAGCGGGCTTAAGACTGCCCGTTCCGCCCAGCCGCCTTAAAACACGCATCCTGCCGCGCTTCGATGCAGGCGACGCCTGCACGCAAAGCCCGCAATTCCAAGGAACGTCCGATGCTCGACCAACATCTGAAAACCCAGCTGTCCGCCTATCTGGAAAAGCTCCAGCAGCCGATCGAATTGGTTGCCTCACTGGACGACAGCGACGCGGCGCGTGAGCTTGATGGCCTGCTGGCCGACATCGCTGCGCTGTCGCGAAAGATCAGCCGCGTAGATGGCGACGATGCGCGCGAGCCGTCGTTCCAGATCCGCCGCGTCGGCAGCGACATCGCGGTGGGCTTCGCCGGCATTCCTCTCGGTCACGAATTTACGTCGTTGGTACTGGCCCTGCTGCAAGTCGGCGGGCATCCGGTGAAGATCGACGATGCCTTGGCTCAACAGGTTCGTGCGCTGGATGGAGACTATTCATTCGAGACCTACATGTCATTGCATTGCCAGAGCTGCCCGGACACGGTGCAGGCGCTGAACGCGATGAGCGTGTTGAATCCGCGCATCCGGCACGTGGCGATTGATGGCGCGCTGTTCCAGGCCGAAGTCGAGGCCAAGGAAATCCTGGCGGTACCAACGGTCTATCTCAACGGCGCCGAGTTCGACGGCGGCCGCCTCAGCATCGAACAGATTATCGGCAAGCTCGACACCGGCGCGGCGGCGCGTGCGGCAGAAGCGCTGAAAGACACCACGCCGTTCGACGTGCTGATCGTTGGCGGTGGGCCGGCGGGCGCTGCGGCAGCCATTTATGCGGCACGCAAGGGCATCCGCACCGGGATCGTGGCCGAGCGGTTCGGCGGCCAGGTGCTGGACACCATGTCGATCGAAAACTTCCCGTCGGTGGAATACACAGAAGGCCCGAAGCTTGCTGCGTCGATGGAGGAACACGTACGCAGCTACGGCGTCCAGATCATCAGCAACCAACGCGCCGAGGCGCTGATTCCTGCTGCGAAGGACGGCGGCATGACCGGCGTCAAACTTGCAAGTGGTGCAACGCTGGAGTCGAAGACGGTGATCCTCAGCCCGGGTGCACGCTGGCGCCAGACCGGTGTGCCCGGCGAGTCCGAACTGCGGAACAAGGGCGTGACCTATTGCCCGCACTGTGATGGCCCGCTGTTCAAGGGCAAGCGCGTGGCGGTGATCGGTGGCGGCAATTCCGGCATTGAGGCGGCGATCGACCTGGCCGGCGTCGTCGAGCATGTCACCGTGCTGGAATTCGACAGCAAGCTGCGCGCCGACGACGTGTTGCAACGCAAGCTTCGAAGCATGCCCAACACCATGATCCACGTGAACGCCCAGACCACCGAGATGCTCGGCAAAGACGGCAAGTTGGCCGCACTTTCCTTCACCGACCGCAGTACCGGCGAGGCGACGTCAGTCGAGGTCGAGGGCTGCTTCGTGCAGATCGGCCTGCTGCCGAACACCGAATGGCTGAAGGGCACGCTCGCGCTGTCCAGCCGCGGCGAGATCGAGATCGATGATCGCGGCCACACCAGCCTGCCCGGCGTGTTCGCGGCCGGGGACGCCACCACAGTGCCCTTCAAGCAGATTGCCATTGCGATGGGAGCCGGTTCGACCGCGGCCTTATCCGCGTTCGACCACCTGATCCGGACCTCGGCGCCCGCCGAGTCGGACGCACAGGCAGCCTGACGCGTGCTGCAGCGATGAACCTGCGCGACCTTGGCTACCTGGTGGCGTTGGCTGACTTTCGCCATTTCGGCAAGGCCGCCGATGCCTGTTTCGTCAGCCAGCCCACCCTGTCCACGCAGATCAGGAAACTTGAGGAAGAGCTCGGCGTGACCTTGGTGGAGCGCGCCTCGCGCAAGGTCATGCTGACCACCGCCGGTCAGGATGTGGTGGCGCGTGCGCGCCGCATCGTCGCCGACGTCGAACAGATGAAGGAAGCCGCGCGCCGCAGCCAGGATCCGGAATCCGGCTCGCTGCGGCTGGGCGTGTTCCCGACCCTCGGTCCGTACTTGCTGCCGCATGTGCTGCCGCAGTTGCAGCTGCGCTTCCCCTCGCTGGAACTGCTGCTGGTGGAGGAGAAGAGCGACGTGCTGCTGGCGCGCCTGCGCGAGGGCAAGCTGGATGCGGCGCTGCTGGCCCTGCCGGTGCGCGACGACCAGCTGCACGCCGAGCTGCTGTTCGAGGAAACCTTCGTGCTGGCCGCGCCCGCACAGCATCCGCTTGCATCGATGGAATCGGTATCGATGGATGCGCTGACCGACGAGACCCTGCTGCTGCTTGAAGACGGGCATTGCCTGCGCGACCAGGCGCTTGATGCGTGCAGGTTGTCCGGTGCCAACGAAAGGATCGGCTTCCGCGCCACCAGCCTGGAAACCCTGCGGCAGATGGTCGCCGCCGGGGTCGGGGTGACGTTGCTACCAGCCCTGTCGGTGCACGCGCCAGTCGTGCAGCCTGCGAACATCCGCCTGGTGGAATTCAGCGACCCGGTGCCAAGCCGGCAGATCGCCCTGGTCTGGCGGCATAGCTCGGCGCTGGACGGCTTCCTGCATTCCCTCGCCGCAACGATTGGAATACTCGCGCGAGCGCAACTGCCGACAAAACGAGGTTGAGGTAACTCCCTCCGGACCCGCCGACGCAACGTCAGCGAGGAGCGCCAGGTTCTGCGCGCACACGGTGCGGCCTTCGTGTCTGTTGGCATGTTGTGGTTGCAAGGGTCGCCTCAGGCTGGACAGTCGCCTTCTTGATCGTCGAACACATCGTCCTCTTCAGCGGGACTCGATCCCAACCCCAGCTGGTCGACAATGTCCCGAGCCAGCTGCCAGGCGCCGTCCGGCACGGCGACCGACACCAGTCCGCCCGCAGGAAGCTCGCCAATACCGCCCAGCAGTGCCTCGCCGCGAACAAACGCCGGGATGTCCGCTTGTTCCAGGGCATGGCGCACCAGGTGGGCGTCGATCAGGTTCGCGGCGTCGTACACGTTGCGCATAGAGTTCTCCTTCGAGAGATGTTCCTTCGGAAACTTGCAGGAGCATCTGAGTCAGCGACCCGCACTGAAATTACTGACCTGAAAATATCCCGCTGAAAATACGACACGCCGGGCCTCCGTTACACTGCACATTGCCCAAGAAGTGCTGCCCACGTGTCCGCATCCAGCCCAAATTCCACAGCCGACGTTATTCCAGCCTCCCCTCCTGCCGGCGTGACGACGTCCGCCGAGCAACGCTCAGATGCCTTGGCACCGGAGAAAAAGGATTTCATCCGCCAGATCATCCGCGACGACCTGGCCAGCGGCCGCCATGCAGCGATTCGCACCCGCTTCCCGCCGGAGCCAAACGGTTACCTGCACATCGGCCATGCCAAGGCGATCTGCCTGGATTTCGGCATCGCCTCGGAGTTTGGCGGGGACTGCAACCTGCGACTGGACGACACCAACCCGTCCAGGGAAGATCCCGAGTACGTGCGCGCGATCCAGGATGACGTGCATTGGCTCGGGTTCAACTGGCACGAGCTGCGCCACGCCTCGGATTACTTCGAGGTGTTCTATCTGGCCGCCGAGAAGCTCATCCGCCAAGGCGATGCCTTCGTCTGCGACCTCAGCGCCGACCAGGTCCGCGAATACCGCGGCAGCTTGACCGGGCCGGGCAGCAACTCACCGTTCCGCGAGCGCGGCGTACAAGAGAACCTCGACCTGTTCCGGCGCATGCGCGCGGGTGAGTTCGCCGATGGCGCGCGCACGTTGCGGGCGAAGATCGACATGGCCAGCGGCAATATCAACCTGCGCGACCCGGCGCTGTACCGCATCAAGCACGTCGAACACCAGAACACCGGCAACGCCTGGCCGATCTACCCGATGTACGACTTCGCGCATTCACTCAGCGACGCGGTGGAGGGCATCACCCATTCGCTGTGCACGCTGGAATTCGAGGATCACCGCCCGCTGTACGACTGGTGCGTGGATCGCGTTGACCTGGCCAATTCGCCTGACCTCGTCAAGCCGCTGACCGACAAGGGTCTGCCGTTCGAAGCGGCCAAGCCGCGCCAGATCGAGTTCTCGCGGCTCAACTTCAATTTCCTGGTGATGAGCAAGCGCAAGCTGCTGGCGCTGGTCACCGACAAGCTGGTCGATGGCTGGGACGATCCGCGCATGCCCACCCTGCAGGGCATCCGCCGCCGCGGTTATACGCCAAGTGCATTGCGCCTGATGGTGGACCGGGTCGGGATCAGCAAACAGAACTCGCTGCTGGATATCTCGATCCTCGAAGGCGCACTGCGCGACGACCTTGACAGCAACGCCCCGCGACGGATGGCGGTCATCGAACCGCTCAAACTGGTACTGACCAATCTGGCCGACGACCACGTCGAGACCCTGCAGTTTTCCAATCATCCGAAGCACGAAAGCTTCGGCACGCGCGAGGTACCGTTCTCGCGCACGCTGTGGATCGAACGCGAGGATTTCGCGGAGATTCCGCCTCCGGGTTTCAAGCGCCTGAAGCTGGATGGCGACGTGCGCCTGCGTGGCGCCGGCATCATCCATTGCGACGCGGTGGTCAAGGATGCCGATGGCAATGTCACCGAGGTGCATTGCACGCTGGACCCGCACTCGCGACCCGGCATGGGTGGCGCCAACCGCAAGGTCAAGGGCACGATCCACTGGGTCAGCGCGATGCACGCGATCGCCACCGAAATCCGCCTGTACGATCGCCTGTTTACCGTCGCCAATCCGGATACCGACGAAGGCGGCAAGACCTACGTCGACTATCTCAATCCAGAGTCACGCAAAGTCGCGACCGGTTATCTGGAACCGGCTGCCGTCGCGGCGACCCCGGAACAGTCATTCCAGTTCGAGCGCGTCGGGTATTTCGTCGCCGACCGCTACGACCACACGCCGGACGCACCTGTGTTCAACCGCAGCGTGACCCTGCGCGACACTTGGGCAGGCAAAGCCTGATGCTGTACGCACAGGTCCATCTCACCCTACCGGCCTGGGTCCATGACGCGGTTGACAGCAGTCGCACGTACGCCAGCGATGCTGAAAAAGTCGGATTGGCGATTGACCTGTCCGCGCACAACATCGAGGCGCAAACCGGCGGCCCGTTCGGCGCGGTGGTGTTCGGTCCGGACGAGCGCATCATCGCAGTCGGCGTGAACCGGGTGGTGCCACACGCATGCTCGGTCGCGCATGCCGAAATGATGGCCTACATGCTGGCGCAGGGCCGCACCCAACGGATGCGCCTGAACCGCGATGCCGACGATAATCCGGTCGGCCCGATCACCCTGGCCACCTCCGCGCAGCCGTGCTGCCAGTGTTACGGCGCGACCGTCTGGGCCGGCATTGACCGCCTGCTGATCGGCGCCCGCGCCGAGGACGTGATGGCGCTGACCGAATTCGACGAAGGCCCATTGCCGGCAGACTGGGTGGGCGAATTGAACGCGCGCGGCATTGACGTGATGCGCGACGTGGAACGGGATGCCGCCTATGCGGTACTGCGCGCGTATGGCGAACAGGGCGGGCAGCGCTATTGACGGGCCGGCTCTCAATGGATTGCTGTGCTATTGCCGCGCCGGCTTCGAGCCGGAACTCGCCGCCGAGCTGACCGAGCGCGCCGCGCTGGCCGGATTCACTGGCTATGCGCGCACCGAACGCAATACCGGTTACGTGATCTTTGCGTGCGAAGACGCGGATGCGTTGTCGCGCGCATTGCCATGGTCGACGCTCATCTTTGCGCGACAAAAGCTGCGCCTGTTCGGCGATCTGCAGGGCCTCGACCCGCGTGATCGCATCACGCCGATGCTGGCCGCGTTACCGAACGACATCCGCTTCGGTGAACTGGTCATGGAGCATCCTGATTCCGATGCCAGCAAGCCGCTGGCCGGCCTCGCCCGCAGCCTGGGCAATGCCTTGCGGCCAGCGCTGCGCAAGAGCGGCGCGCTGTCCACGGAAGACAACCAGCGGCTGCTGCGGCTGCACGCCTGCATGCTCGACGGCGACCACGCGCTGCTGGCCAGTGGCGATCCGGAAGACAGCGCACCGTGGCCGCTCGGCATCCCGCGCCTGCGCGCGCACGCTGAAGCGCCATCACGTTCGGCGCTGAAGCTGGAAGAATCGCTGCTGGTCCTGCTGGACGAACGCGAACGCACCACTCTGCTCCGCGAAGGCATGCGTGCGGCCGACCTCGGCGCCGCGCCCGGCGGCTGGACCTGGGTGTTGATGCGCAACGGTCTGCGGGTGCAGTCAATCGATAACGGACCGATGCGCGGCGACCTGCTGGACAGCGGACGGGTCGAACATCTGCGGGCGGATGGCTTTTCCTGGCAGCCGCCGCAGCCGCTGGACTGGATGGTCTGCGACATGGTCGAGCAGCCGCGCCGCGTCGCCGAGCGCATGGCCGACTGGCTGCGCGAAGGCTGGTGCCGGCACGCGATCTTCAACCTCAAGCTACCGATGAAAAAACGCTGGCAGGAGACCCGCTTGTGCCTGGAACTGTTTGCGCAACAGGCCGAGAAACCATTGACCATCCGCGCCAAGCAGCTTTATCACGATCGCGAAGAGATCACCGTATTTGCGACCAGCACGCGCGGCTGATCGAAACCGCGCGTCACACGCCGGCGGCGCGACGCCATAGCGCACGGGACAGCGGCGACAGCCTGCCGGCAAGGCCGAGTGCGTGGCCGCGCAATAGTGTTGGCAACAGCGCGTCGCTGCTGTATGCGCGGTTGATTGCATCGAAGGCATGCGCCGCCAGCGCGTTCTCGCTGCGCCGGGAGCGCGCCCAGCGCGCGAGCCGCGCGGGCGCGGTTGGATCGACGTTCCGGCGCAATGCTTCCCGCACCGTGTCGCGCAACGCGGCCACGTCGCGCAGGCCCAGGTTGACCCCCTGCCCGGCCAGCGGATGCACCACATGCCCGGCATCGCCCAACAGCAGCACGCGGCCCTTTACATAGGTGTCGGCCAACTGACGCTGCAGCGGAAATGCGGCGCGCGCAGACTGCACGCGCATCGCGCCAAGTTCGGCACCGAATGCCGCGGACAGTTCGCGTTCGAACGTGCTGGCATCCGCTGCGAGCAGCCGCGCCGCGTCGTCTGTGGGCAAGGTCCAGACGATCGAACCGATGCGCCCCAGCAATGCCGCATCGCCATCGTCGTTGAACGGCAGCAAGGCCAACGGTCCGGTCGTCAGGAACCGTTGCCAGCAGGTGTCCTGATGGGGCTGTTCGGTGGCGACGAACGCGACCAGTCCCTTTTGGCCATAGCCGTATGCGGCACAACCGATTCCGGCGAGATCGCGCAGCGTTGATCGCGCGCCGTCGGCCGCAATGGCCAATCGCGCCTGCAGCTGCAGGCCATCGTCCAGTTGCAGGCGCACGCCCGCATCGTCCTGTTCCATCGCTTGGATGCGCGCCGGGCAATGCAGGCGCACGCCGGCAGCGGGCAATGCCGCCCACAATCGATCAACCAGCAATGCGTGTTCCACGATCCAGCCAAGCCGCGGCTGTCCCAGCGCGTCGGCATCGAACACCAGCGCATCGCCGCCGCCGGCGTCCCAGACCCGCATCCGCCGGTAGGCCTGGACGCGCGCGTCGCGCACCTGCTCCCACACGCCGAGGTCCTGCAGCAGCGCTGCGTTGTCGGGGGCGAAGGCATACACGCGCAGGTCGCGGACGTCTGCGGCCCATGCGGGCGGATGCTTCGGTTCGACGAGCGCGATCGACAGGCCCTCGCGGGCCAGCATCAACGCCGTTGCTGCACCCACCACGCCGCCACCGACGACGACCACGTCCAGACTGCCGCGGCGGTTCGGGGTTGTTTTCATGCGCCACCCGCCTGTCGGCACAGCGCAGGCACGTCGCCGCGATACCCCATGGCGCCGCCGACAAGCCAGCCCTGCAGCCAGTCCTGCGAATCGCCCATCAACAAACCGGCGCTGCGCAACGGGCGCAGCAACGGTGCATCATTCGCGCTCAGCCGGGCCAGGCCATCGGCGAATGCGAGCGTACGTTCGCGATCGGGCGCGCGTCGCTGCGCGTATCTGAACAGAATGGCGTCGTTGCCGGGATTGTCCAAGCCATTCATGTGGTTTTGGGCGATGCATTCGGCCAGGGTCAACGCATCGCGCAGGCCAAGGTTGAACCCTTGGGCACCGATCGGGTGCAGGGTCTGCGCGGCATTGCCGACCAGCACCGCGCGCGATGCGGTCAGCCGTTCGGCGACGCAACCGATGATCGGATAGGCGCTGCGCGGCCCACACGACAGAAATCGCCCAGCGCGCCAACCGAACACCGACTGCACGCGCGCCAGGAAGGCGGCTTCATCCAACGCGGCGACCATGTCGGCCTCGTCGCGGGCGACGCCATACACCAGTCCGTAGTGGCCATCGCCGCGCGGCAACAACGCGGTCGGTCCGTTCCCGGTCAGCCGTTCATACGCTGTGCCATCCGGCGGGCGCTGGCTGCGCATGCGGGTGACGAACATCGTCTGCGCATAGTCATGCGTCGCCACCTTGATGCCCAGCGCTTCACGCACAGCGCTGCGGGTCCCGTCGGCGGCGACCAGCAAGCGCGCGTGCAGGACCTGGTCGCCGTGTTCGCTGGCAATGCGGATCGTGCGCTGCCCGTCGCCTTCGGACTCAAGTCCGACGAAGCGTGCCGGGCGATAACGGGTCAACGACTTGAGCTGCAGCAAGCGCGTTTCAAGTGCATCGCCGAAATCGCGGGCCACCACTAGCCGGCCGAATTCCTCACGCCGGTGGTCGCTCGCAGCCAGCTGGATGCGTCCGAAATCCCCGGCACGGCTGACATGGATCCGGCGGATGCTGCCGGTCGGCTCGCGCAGCAGCGGCATCACGCCCAATGCGGTCAACGCATTGACCGTAGCCTCGGCAAAACTGAGGTTGCGCTCATCGAACACCGCCGGCAGCACTCCGGGTGGCGTGGCCTCTAGCATGCCGACGTCCAGGCCCAGTCCATCCAGTGCGATCGCCAGACTGGCGCCAACCAGCCCGCCACCGACAATCAGGACGTCGTGGCTACGCGGCGGCAAGGAGGCGCGGGTGGGCATTGCGCTATGCTAACGGCTCCGCTGTCGCCCGATCGAATACGCATATGAATCGCCGCGCTTCCATACCCGCTGCTGGCCCGCTGACCCTGGCCATTTTGATTTTCGTCGCCGCGCTGAGCCGGGTGCTGCCGCATCCGCCGAATTTCTCCCCGATCGAAGCGGTGGCGCTGTTCGGTGGTGCTTATTTCGCCAAGCGCCATTGGGCGCTGCTGGTGCCGCTGGCGGCGATGTTCCTCTCCGATCTGGTGCTGGGCTTGCTGCGCGGCGGCCTGTATATCGAGTACTTCACCAGCGCCGGTTACCTGCTGGTCTACGCCTGCATCGCACTTTCGACCCTGCTCGGCTTCGGCCTGCGCGGCAAGGTCAGCGCCAGCCGCGTGCTGGCGTACTCGCTGGCTGGCTCGATGGTGTTCTTCGTGGTCACCAATTTCGGTGCCTGGCTGTCCGATCCGGCTTACCCGAAGACCCTGGCCGGCTTGGTCGTGGCTTACATGGCCGGCGTTCCATTCTTCCAGTGGACGGTGCTGGGCACGCTGTTCTACGCCGCGCTGCTGTTCGGCGGCTTTGAACTGCTGCGCACGCGGGTGCCGGCGCTGCGCGCGCAGACAGCGTAAGCGCGAAGATGGGCAACCGCCTGTCGAAGATCTACACGCGCACCGGCGACGACGGTACGACGGGGCTTGGCGACGGCACGCGCGTGGACAAGGATTCGTTACGGGTCAACGCCTATGGCACCGTCGACGAAGCCAATTCCAGCATCGGCCTGTTGCTGGCCAGCGT
This sequence comes from Lysobacterales bacterium, assembly GCA_038235795.1. Lineage (GTDB taxonomy): Bacteria > Pseudomonadota > Gammaproteobacteria > Xanthomonadales > Xanthomonadaceae > Thermomonas. The sequence goes on from JBBSTP010000008.1 coordinate 18,153, forward strand.
CATGCCGGACGATATCCGCGATCTGCTGGTGCGCGTCCAGCACCAGTTATTCGATCTCGGTGGTGAGCTGTGCATTCCCGGCCATGCGGCGATCTTCGATGCCGACATCGATGCGCTGGAAACGCGCCTGGACCACTACAACGACGACTTGCCGGCGCTGAAGGAGTTCATCCTGCCCGGTGGGGGCGACGCCGCGGCGCGCTGCCACATCGCCCGCACCGTGGTCCGTCGCGCCGAGCGCGATGCGGTGTCGCTGTGGCGGCACGAAACGGTCCGGCCACAGGCGGTCCGCTACCTGAACCGCCTGTCCGACCTGCTGTTCGTGCTGGCGCGAGTGCTGGCGCGCAGCAGCGGCCACGGCGAGGTGGTGTGGGACCACGATCGCCGCAAGGCCTGACTGGCCCCGGCTCATGCGCATCTATTCGCATCCGGCCTGTCTGGCCCATGACACGGGCCCGGCCCACGCCGAGCGCCCGGCGCGCCTGACTGCGGTCACCGAAGCCCTGCATGCGGCCTATCCCGATCTCGACTGGCGTGAGGCGCCACGCGCCACCCGCGGCCAGCTGCTGCGTGCGCACACGCCTGCGCTGCTGAAACAAGTTCTGGAAACCTGCCCGAGCGAACGCGTGTTGCTGGACCCGGACACTGTGCTGTCGCCGGCGTCGGCCGAGGCGGGCCTGCGCGCGGCTGGCGCCGTGGTCGCCGCCGTGGACGCGGTGCTGGGTGGACATGTATCGCGCGCATTCTGCGCGGTGCGGCCGCCCGGCCACCACGCCACCGCCGACGTGGCAATGGGGTTCTGCCTGTTCAACAGCATTGCCGTGGGCGCCCTGCATGCGCTGGACGGGCATGGCCTGGAGCGGGTGGCCATCGTCGATTTCGACGTCCACCACGGCAACGGCACGCAGGCGATCTTCGAGCATGATCGACGCGTGCTGTTCGCGGGCTCGCACCAGTGGCCGTTGTATCCGGGCACGGGCAGTCGCGATGAAGTCGGCGATGGCAACATCGTCAATGCAACGTTGTCGCCAGGCGCCGGCGGCGCCGAGTTCCGCGAAGCGTGGCTGCAGCGACTGCTGCCGGCGGTGGATGCCTTCCAGCCCCAACTGCTGATGATTTCGGCGGGATTCGACGCACACCGGCTGGATCCATTGGCGCATTTGCAGCTCGAAGCCGGGGATTTCGCCTGGATCACCGGACGACTGGTCGCGCTGGCGAACCGCCACTGCAGGGGGCGCATCGTCTCCACCCTGGAAGGCGGCTACGACCTTACTGCACTGGCGGACTCCAGCGTCGCCCACGTCGGCGCGCTGCTGGGCTGAGCAGCGGCGCGTCGATCCAAGATTCCGGTTTGCCGGCCCGTCGGCGTTCCGGCAAGCTACCCGCCTGAATTCGTCACCTGGATTACCCGTGCGCCCATTCCTGCGTCTGCTGCCGTTGCCACTGTGCATCGCCTTTTCCCTGCAGGCCCATGCTGCCGACGACATGCGACCGAACTGGGGCCTGTGCCCGGTGCAGGACGTGGTCAAGCCGTTCGCCGAGGCGCAGACCATGCCCGAAGGCCTGAAGATCGACAACGCCAAGCAGGCTACCGATATCGAGGGCGATGCGCTGACCGGCACCGAAGACAACCCGGTGTTCAACGGCAACGTGACCCTGCGCCGGGGCGACCAGTTCATGGGCGCCGAGCAACTGAATTACGACAAGTCAAAAGAGCAGTACACCGCCGAGGGCAGCATCCGCTACCAGGGCAGTGGGCTGCGCCTGACCGCCGACCGCGCGGAAGGCGACCAGAGCAAGGACATCCACACCCTGCACGACCTGGACTACCAGCTGCTGTCGCAGCGCGGCAATGGCGGCGCCGAAAGCGTGGTGTTGAACGGCAATTTCGGTTCCCTACGAGGCGCGACGTATTCCACCTGCCCGCCGGAGCATCGCAACTGGGAGGTGCGCGCTCGCAGGATCGACGTCAACACCGAGACTGGGATGGCGGTCGCCCGTGGCGCCAAGCTCATGATCGGCAAGGTCCCGGTGATTTACCTGCCCTGGTTCATGTTCCCGACCGATGAACGCCGCCGCACCGGCCTGCTGTTCCCGTCGATCTCCAATTCCAGCCGCAACGGCTTCGATGTCCGCCAACCGATCTACCTGAACCTTGCGCCGAATTACGATGCCACCCTCAACCCGCGTCTGATGACGGCGCGCGGCGTGCAGCTGGGTGCGCAGTTCCGCTATCTGGTCGAGCGTGGCGCCGGGATCGTGGAAGGCACCTGGATGCCCAACGACGACCTGCGCGATCGCGACCGCAGCCTGTTCCACTATGCCGCCTACCAGGACCTGAGTTCGCACTGGCAGGCACGCGCCAACCTGAACTGGATCAGCGATACCCGTTACTTCGAGGATTTCAGCAACAGCATCGATGGCCTGTCGCAATACGCCTCGCTCAGCGAGATCGGCGCCTATGGCCGCGGGCAGGGCTGGGATGCGGGCATCACGGCCGACCACTGGCAGCTTGCAGACTTCACCCTGACCGAATCGATCCTGCCCTACAACCGCATGCCGCGCGGCTTCGTGCATTGGGAACGCAAGCTTGCCGGCGGTTTCCTGGCGGGAATTGACGCCGAAGCCGTGCGCTTCCAGCACCCGAGTTTCGATGCCGGTTCGCGCCTGGATCTGAAGCCCTGGATCAGCTTGCCGCTGGAAGGCGACAGCTGGTTCCTGCGCCCGACCGCCGCATTCCGGCAAACCTCCTACGCGCTCGATGACGGCCTGGCCGCGACGCTGGGCGGCGGCAGCTCGCCATCACGCAGCCAGCCAATCTTCAGCCTGGATGCCGGCGCCTATTTCGACCGGGACACCACGGTCAACGGCAAGGAGTACCTGCAGACCATCGAGCCGCGCCTGTTCTATCTGAATGTGCCCTACGCCTATCAAGGCGACATGCCGCTGTTCGACACCCAGCCACTGACCTTCAGCTGGGGCCAGCTGTTCCGCGACAACCGTTACTCGGGAGCAGATCGCCAGGCCGATGCCAACCAGCTGACCCTGGCCGTCAGCACGCGCATGATCCGCCAGGCCGATGGACGTGAGCGGTTCTCCGCCAGCTTGGGCCAGATTCGTTATTTCGACGAGTCGCGGGTGCGCATCCCCGGCGAACCAATCACCGAGCAGGGCCGCTCGGCCTGGGTCGCCGATGCCAATTACGCACCGACCGACCGCTGGACCTTCGGCGCGGCCTACCAATGGGACCCGAAGTTCAACCGCACGGACCTGGCCAGCGTTCGCGCGCGCTACCTGCTGCCGGACAATGGCGTGTTCAACCTGGGCTACCGCTATCGCCGGTCACTGCTGGAACAGGTTGATCTCTCTTTCCTGTATCCGATCAACCCGACGTGGAGCATCGTCGGCCGCTACTACTACTCGCTGTACGACAACAAGGCGCTGGAAACCATGGCCGGCTTCCAGTGGGACAGCTGTTGTGTCGCCGTTCGGCTTGTGGCCCGCCGCTACGTGCACAATCGTGCCGGCGAGCTCAGCAACGCGATCATGTTCGAGATCGAGCTCAAGGGGCTGGGCTCGGCCGGACAGGACACGCAGCGCGCCTTGCGCCGTTCCATCCTCGGCTACAATCGTGACGATCTCTACCTGGTTCCGCCGCAGACCGCCACGGGCCACCCCACTTTGCCGGATACCAACACCACCCCATGACCCAGTTTTCGTCTTCCATGGTGCGCCGCAGCGCGCTTGTCGTCCTGCTTGCCGCCCTGCTGCCTGGCGCGCCAGCGGCATTGGCGCAGAGTTACTCCGGTACCGAGCCGGTGGACCGGATCGCCGCGGTCGTCAATGAGGACGTGATCCTTCGCAGCGAACTGGATCGCGCACTGGCCAATATCCGCTCCCAGTACACGGGCAAGGAAGATCAACTACCTCCGGCCGAGATACTGGAACGACAGGTGATCGAGCGCTTGATCCTGACGCGCCTGCAGATCTCGCGCGCCACCGACGCCGGCATCACCGCGGGCGATGACGAGGTCGAGCGCGCGGTGCAGGGTGTCGCGCAGCAGAACGGCATGACCGCGGACCAGTTGCGTGCACGTATCAACCAGGACGGCATGTCCTTCACTGAATTCCGCAACAACCTGCGCGATGAAATCATTACCCAGAAGTTGAACCAGAGCTTCGCCCAAGGCCGGATCAACGTCAGCGAGGCCGAGGTCGATGCGGCCATGGCCACCGCGGTGTCCAGCGGCAGCCAGCAGTTCCACCTGGCCCATATCCTCATCAACGCGCCGGATGGCGCGACGCCAGAACAGCTGGCAACCGCGCAAAGGAAGATCGATGGCGTGAAGGCGCTGATCGAAAAGGGCGAGATGACATTCGCCGCCGCCGCAGTGCGCTATTCCGACAGCCCGAACGCGCTGGAAGGCGGCGACCTCGGCTGGCGTGGCCAGAACGAGATTCCGCCGGCATTTGCCGCCTCGATCCAGCAGATGCAGGCCGGCCAGATGATCGGCCCCATCCGCGGCCCCAGCGGCTTCCAATTGCTGCAACTTGTCGAAACCCGTAATCAGGCAGCCGGCGCAGGCGAACAGGTCACCCAGTTCCAGGCGCGGCAGATCCTGATCAAGGTCGATGACAAGACCGACGATGCCGCTTCCAAGGCAAAGGCCGAGACCCTGGCCGCGCGTCTGGCCGGCGGCGCCGACTTCGCCAAGCTTGCTGCCGAGTCCTCCGACGATCCGACGACCAAGGGACGGGGGGGTGACCTGGGCTGGTTGACCGCCGACACGTATGGCACTGCCTACGCCATGCAGGTCGCTGCGCTGCAGGACAATGCGATCTCCGCACCATTCAAGTCCGACCAGGGCTGGGTGATCGTGCAGCGCATGGGCAGTCGCCAGGTCGCGGGGGGCGGTGAAAATCTCCGTGCCCAGGTCCGCGAAACCATCGGCCGGCGCAAACTGGAGGAAGAGTGGAGCCGTTTCCTGCGCGAGATGCGCGGCGAGGCTTATGTCGACGTGCGGGACACGAGTGGTCAATCCACCGCACCGAAGCTGGACGCGACGCCTGCCGCAAAAGAAAAGAAAAAGATGACGGTGCCGCAAAATCCGCGGGATCGTCCGGTCTTTTAAGCAGGCATGCGTCCCCGTCTTGCCCTTGTCCCCGGTGAACCTGCAGGCATCGGCCCCGAGTTGGTGGTTCGCGCCGCCCAACGGAACTGGGACGCGCAACTGGTGATCCATGGCGATGCAGCCATCCTGCATCGCGCTGCAGACAGCTTGCACCTGCCGCTGGAACTGCATCAACCGGGTGAAACCCCCGCATCGCCGCGCAGTCTGGAAATCATCGAGATACCGCACCCGGTCGCCGTGGCGCTCGGCGTGCCCGAAGCCGGCAACGCCGCCTCGGTCATCGCCGCCCTCACCCGCGCCGGCCAGGCCTGCATCGACGGGCGCCTGGATGGGCTGGTGACCGGGCCGGTGCACAAAGCCGCGATCAACGCCGGCGGCATTGCCTACACCGGCACCACCGGCGTGCTGGCCGAACAGGCGGGTTGCGAGGTGGTGATGATGCTGGCCAACCACATCGTTCGGGTGGCGCTGTTGACCAGCCACCTGCCGTTGCGCGAGGTCGCCGCTGCCATTTCGCCCAGCGGGCTGGAACGTGCCTTGCAGATCGTCCACCACGCCCTGCGCGAAGACTTCGGCATCGCAGATCCCACCATCGCCGTGCTCGGGCTTAACCCGCATGCGGGAGAAGCCGGGCTGCTGGGCGACGAGGAGTTACGCATCATCGAACCCACGCTCGACAGGCTGCGCGCCACCGGCATGCGCCTGGTCGGACCGCTGCCCGCAGACACCGCCTTCCTGCCCGGCAAGCTGCGTGATTTCGATGCGGTGCTGGCGATGTACCACGACCAGGGCCTGCCGGTGCTGAAATACAGCGACTTCGCCAATGCGGTGAACATCAGCCTGGGCTTGCCCTATCCGCGCGTGGCGGTCGATCATGGCACCGCGCTGGAACTGGCAGGCACCGGCAGCGCCGATCCGTCCAGCCTGTTTGCCGCGATCGAAACCTGCACGCAACTGGCTCGTCGGGGGGTGACCGCATGAAGGCGCTTGCATGAGACTTCCCTGGTGAGTGCGTTTACCGAACCCGCCAAGGCTTCGCACTCTGGTTTTTTCGCCGAGGCGAAAAAACATCTCGGCCAGAACTTCCTGCACGAGCGCAGCGTGATCGACAAGATCGTGCTTGCGGTTGCTCCGCAGGCAGGCGATATGGTCGTCGAGATCGGACCCGGCCAGGGCGCGCTGACTTTCCCGCTGCTGCGTCGGCATGGAGAACTGACCGCGATCGAGTTCGACCGCGACCTGCATGCCCCGCTGCAGGCCGCCGCACTCGAGCATGGGCGACTTCACCTGATCGAAGGTGACGTCCTGGGTGTCGACTTCACCGCGCTGGCGCAGGTCCGCGGCGATGCCAACGGCCAGATCCGCTTGGTCGGCAACCTGCCCTATAACTTGAGCTCGCCGATCCTGTTCCATGCGCTGGACCACGCACCGGCGATCCGCGACATGCATTTCATGCTGCAAAAGGAAGTCGTCGAGCGCATGGCGTCCGGACCGGGCAGCAAGATCTATGGCCGGCTCAGCGTGATGCTGCAGGCGTATTGCGTGGTGACTCCGCTGTTCACGGTGCCGCCCGGCGCATTCCGGCCTGCGCCGAGGGTGGATTCGGCGGTGGTACGGCTGCTGCCCAAAGCGGCCAGCCAGATCGAGGTGATTGATCGCAAGCAGTTTGCGGGGGTCGTGCGCGCCGCGTTTGGCCAGCGCCGCAAGACCCTGCGCAATGCACTCAATGGCGTCGCCGACAGCAGTCAGATCGAAGCCGCCGGGTTGTCCCCCGGTGCGCGCGCGGAGCAGGTGGACGTGGCTGGGTTCGTATACCTGGCCAATCTGCTCGCGAAGGCTTGATGGCCGCGAGTGAGGCAAGCCGGTGAATGCAGTGTGTGCGGCGATTGATGCGCCGCGGCTACACTAGTGGCATGAGTATCACCGACTATATGTTCGACATCGACGTCGATACCTGCTTTCTGGATGACCAGTCCGTACCCGAGGAAGGTCGCTTCGTGTTCGCCTATACCATCCACATCCGCAACGGCGGCAACGTGCCCGCGCGCCTGCTCGGCCGCCATTGGCTGATCACCGACGGCAACGGCAAGGTGCAGGAAGTCGTCGGCGAGGGCGTGGTCGGCGAACAGCCCTGGCTGCGCCCGGGAGAAGGCTTCGAGTACACCTCCGGCGCGGTGCTGGAGACCGATATCGGCACCATGCGTGGCAGCTACGATTTCCTGGCCGACGACGGCACCCGCTTCGCCGCGCCGATCCCGCCGTTCACGCTGGCCATCCCGCGCACGCTGCACTGAGCGCAGGACACGACCGTGAGCACTTGGGCAATCGGCGACCTGCAGGGTTGTTACGACGTGACCCAGCGCCTGCTGGAACGCATTCGCTTCGACCCGTCGGTTGACCGGCTGTGGTTCTGCGGCGACCTGGTCAACCGCGGCGGGCAATCGATCGAGACCTTGCGGCTCGTGCATTCACTGCGCGATGTCAGCCAAGTAGTGCTGGGCAACCACGATCTCTCGCTGCTGGCGATCAGCGAGCGCTCACCGGAAGACCAGCGCAAGGTCAACCCAGACCTGCAGGGCGTGCTGTTCGCCGAAGATGCACCGGAGCTGCTGGCCTGGTTGCGCACCTGCGAGCTGGCCCATGTCGACCGCGAGCTGGGCTGGATGATGGTGCATGCGGGCCTGGCGCCGAAGTGGACCACGCAGCTGGCCGAACGCCACGCTCGCGAAATCGAGACCCGCTTGCGCAGCGACAGCTACCGCCGATTGCTGAAGAACATGTATGGCGACGGGCCTGACTGGTCGCCGCGGCTGAGCGGCCCCGAGCGCGACCGCGCGATCATCAACATCTTCACCCGCATGCGCTACTGCAGTCCCCGTGGGCGCATCGCCTTCGAACACAAGGGCGTACCCGGCAGCCAGCCACCCGGCCTGTATCCGTGGTATTCGGTACCCGGCCGTGCCGAGCGTGACCTGAAAGTGGTCTGCGGACATTGGAGCGCACTGGGACTGTTCGTCGGTCAGGGCGTGCATGCGATCGATACCGGCGCGGTGTGGAGCGGCAAACTCACCGCATTGCAGCTGGATGCCGAAACCCTGCACGTGGTTCAGGTCCCCGGCCGCGACGTTGCGGCGCCGACCCCGCGGCAACGCCCGTCCAAGCCACGCCGACCACAGCACGACCAACGCCGAAGCGACGGCCGCGAAAAGCAGCGGGAAAAATTGCCGGAAAAATTACCCGGGACATTTCCAGAAAAGGGGCCAGCGTAATCTTGCCGAAGTAGAAGAGACTTCATGCCACCTTTTCAGGGGAGTTTCACTCCGGTTGCTTCTGGTAATCCACGAACGTAAACGCAAAGCCATGTCGCTGATCGGCGGCATGCGCCTCGCGCAGGGTTTCGTGCCAGTGGCCGGCATCGAAACGCGGGAAGAACGCATCCGCATCGCTGACCTCGGTATCAACCAGGGTCAGTTGCAGGTGCGTGGCAACCGGAAATGCCAGCGCATAGACGTCGCCACCGCCGATCACGCACAGTTCGTCGGCGCCGCCTGCTTGCGCGATGCGTCTCGCTTCATCCAGCGAAGCGACCGCGTGCATGCCCTCAAACGGCACGCGGCCGCTGCGGGTCAGCACCAGGTTGA
>JBBSTP010000009.1:0-25468 GCA_038235795.1 Lysobacterales bacterium
ATTTGCTGCGGCAGCGGGCGCCCGCGTGGGTTTCAAGCAACAGGAACTTCTGCATGTCCCAAGCGCCGGTCGGGCAACGCTCGGCGCAAAGGCTGCAGTGCAGGCAGACGTCCTCGTCCTTGACCATGACCCGCATCGTCGGCAGAGGCTCGGAGACATAAAGATCCTGCTCGGTGTTAACTGCGGGCGCCGTCAAGCGCGTGCGCAAGTCGGCTTCGTCGGCATTCGCGGTGAAGGTGATGCAATCGGTCGGGCAGATATCAACACAGGCATCGCACTCGATGCATTTGTCGCGGGTGAACACGGTTTGCACGTCACAATTGAGGCAACGCTGGGTTTCTTTCCAGGCGGTGGCGGCATCGAAACCCAGCTCGACCTCGACCTTGATGCTGTCGAGCTTCTTCGCTTCCTTCGACCACGGCACCAGGAAACGCTCGTCGGGCGACACCGCGTTGTCGTAGGTCCATTCGTGGATGCCCATTTTTTGCGAGGTCAGTTGCACCATAGGATCGGGACGTTCGCGGGTGTCCTGGGCGTGTAGCAGCTTGTCTATCGAGATCGCGGCGGCATGCCCATGCGCCACCGCCCAGATGATGTTCTTCGGCCCGAACGCGGCATCGCCACCAAACAGCACATGCGGCAGCGACGACTGGTGGGTGACCTTGTCGACCACCGGCATGTCCCACTCGCCAAATGCAATGCCGCAATCGCGTTCGATCCACGGGAATGCGTTCTCCTGCCCGATCGCGATCAACACTTCGTCGCAGGCGTGGAACTCGTCCGGCTCTCCGGTGGGGACCAGCTTGCGGCGGCCGTTGGCATCGTATTCGGCGCGCACGACTTCAAACGTCATGCCGGTGAGCTTGCCGTCTTCATGCTCGAAGGTCTTCGGTGCGCGATAGTCTAGGATCGGGATGTCCTCCTCCATCGCGTCCTCCTTCTCCCACGGGCTGGCTTTCATTTCGTCGAAGCCCGAGCGCACCAGCACCTTGACCTCTTCGCCACCAAGCCGGCGCGCGCTGCGACAGCAGTCCATCGCGGTATTGCCGCCGCCCAGCACGATGACGCGCTTGCCGACCGATTTGACGTGTTCGAAATAGACGTTCGCCAACCAATCCAGGCCGAGGTGGATATTCGCCGCCGCCTCATCGCGCCCCGGGATCTCCAGATTGCGTCCGCGCGGCGCGCCACTGCCCACGAACACCGCGTCATAGCCTTCGCCCAACATCGACTTCATCGAATCAATGCGCTTGCCGCCAATGAACTCGACGCCGAGATCAAGGATGTAGCCGCATTCTTCGTCGATGACATGTTCCGGCAATCGGAAACGCGGCACCTGGGTGCGCATGAATCCGCCCGCTTTGGGGTCGGACTCGAAAATGGTGACGTGATAACCCAACGGCGCGAGGTCGCGGGCAACCGTCAATGACGATGGCCCAGCGCCAATGCAGGCAATTCGCTTGCCGTTGAAGCGCGTGGCGGGTTTTGGCATCAGTGCCCGCACGTCGCCCTTGTGATCGGCGGCGACACGCTTGAGCCGGCAGATCGCGACCGGCTCGGGTTTCTCGCGCATCGACTCGGGGCCGTTGTTTTCTTCGACCCGTCCGCGCCGGCAGGCCGGTTCGCAGGGACGGTCGCAGGTGCGGCCAAGGATTCCGGGGAACACATTCGAGTGCCAATTGACCATGTACGCATCGGCGTAGCGGCCATCGGCGATCAGGCGGATGTATTCGGGAACCGGCGTGTGCGCCGGACAGGCCCACTGGCAGTCGACGACTTTATGGAAGACGTCGGGATTGCGAATATCGGTCGGCTTCACCGCGATCCTCGCTGCAGGCAAGCCGGTCGCGGCCTGTCGGAAAGCCGGAGGCGCCGGCCATCGCTTGCCGCCCGAGTCTAGACCGGAACCCGCCGCGGCGTCATGCCGCTGACACAAAACTCATTACGATCCATGACAGGATGCATCGGCACACGATACATACTGAACCGATTGGTATAGTATTACTGCATGTCCGCCAAATCCGACACTGCCTCCACCAGACCGAAGCTACCGGCTCCCGGCCGCCCGAAGGACTTGGGCAAGCGCGCCGCGATCCTGGACGCGGCGAGGAGGCTGTTCATCACCCAAGGCTTCGAGCGGGTGAGCATGGACCAGATCGCTTCCGAGGCCGGCGTCTCCAAACTCACCGTTTACAGCCACTTCGGCGACAAGGACAGCCTGTTTGGCGAAGCAGTACGCGCGCATTGCGAACAGGGCATGCCGACCAGCCTGTTCGACGAGCGGGCCGAGATCCCGTTGCGCGAACGGCTTGACGTGATCGGCCGAGCCTTCTTCGCGATGGTGATGGCGCCAGATGCGATCGCCGGCCATCGCATCCTGTGTTCGCCGCAGGTCACCGCATCGGCACTTCCTGCGGTGTTCTGGGAAGCGGGACCGCAGCGCGTGCAGCAAGCGTTCGCCGCACTGCTCGAACGACGGATCAAAGCCGGCGAGCTCGAAATCGAGGATCCGCAACGCGCGTCCTCGTTTTTTTTCACCCTGCTCAAGGGCGACCCGCATGCGCATGCGGTATTCGGGTATTGCTGCGGGACCCAAGTCGACAGCGCCGATGCGCATGTCGCCGCGGTCGTGGACGTATTTCTGCGCGCCTATGCGATGCGCTGATGGGCGAAGCCCGCGATGACTTCCGGCACTGCGTGTCGCTGTGCTAGCACAGTCACACTGTGCGCCAAGAGGATCCGCAGTACCGCAGGCACCCCCGCTACAATGAACGGTTGGACGCCACCTGGTTCACACCAGCCGTTTCAAGCGAGAGACCACACCCACATGAACATCAATTACGCCCAGGCCCGCGAAAACATGGTCGAACAGCAGGTCCGTCCGTGGGACGTGCTGGACTTGCGCGTGCTGGAAGCGATCGGCACGATCCCGCGCGAAGCGTTCGTGGCCGAATCGTTGCGCGCGCTGGCCTATGCCGATACCGCGCTGCCGATCGGACATGGCGAGCTGATGCTGAAGCCGGTGCTGGAAGGCCGCACCTTGCAATCGCTGTTGCCGGCCGCACACGAGTGCGTGCTGGAGATCGGCACCGGCAGTGGTTACCTGACTGCCTGCCTGGCCCGGCTCGCGCACGAAGTTGTCAGTCTGGAGCGCCATGCCGACTTGGCCGACCTGGCGCGCTTGCGCCTGCGGGCGCAAGGGATCGACCCCAACGTGCGCGTCGAAACCGCGGATGCACTCACCTGGAACAGCGAGCGCCAGTTCGATGCAATCTGCGTGACGGGTGCGGTGGACGTGCTGCCTGCGCGGTTCCTGGAATGGCTCAAGCCCGGCGGCCGCCTGTTCGTCGTGCAGGGGCGCTCGCCCGCGATGGATGCCGTGCTGATGCGCCGCGATGTCCACGGCGTCCTCGTTGAATCGTTGTTCGAGACCGATATCCCCTATCTGGCCGGCGCCGCGCCGCAGCCGGAATTCACCCTGTAAACATCTGTGTCAAAGGATCCGCCCATGCTGCGTCAACCGCTTGCCTTCGTCCTCGCCCTCGCGCTGCTGCCTGCCGCGGCGCATGCCGACGACTTGTTGCAGAGCTATAAAAATGCCCGCAGCAGTGATCCGCAATTTGCTGCCGCTGAATCGCGCCAGCTGGTCACCCGCGAAGGGGCGGTGCAGGCGCGCGCCGCATTGCTGCCGCAGATCGATGCTAGCGCAACCCTGCGTCGCAGCAAGAGCGATGGTCCTTCGACCTTCCAAGCGGACCCGACGCGGCCACTGGTGACCGGCAATATCTCCAGCAACAACACCTCGCGCAACATCGGCCTCAACGGCTCGCAGGTGCTGTTCGACATGTCGCGCATCAGCACACTCAGAAGTCAGCAGGCGTTGACCAAGGCCAGTGAGTTCCAGCTGGAATCGGATGGCCTGTCGCTGATCACCCGCACCTCCGCTGCGTATTTCAATGTGCTGGTCCAGCTGGAAACGCTGGCCGCCGCCGAGGCCGCCGAAACCGCATTGAAGAAGCAGTTCGATTTCGCTTCCAAGCGGCTTGAAGTCGGGTTGGCGCCGATCACCGACATGCACGAGGCGCGCGCCCAGTACGATGGCGCCCGCGCCAATACCATCCTCGCCCGCAACGCGGTGCAGGACGCCTATCAGGCATTGGTGGAGATCACTGGCGCGCCGGTCGCGAGCCTGAAAGGCCTGCCGGATAATTTCCAGCCGGCGTTGCCAGTCGCGCGCGATGCCGATGGCTGGGTGCAAACCGCCATCGCGCAGAACCCCGCACTGCAAGCCAAGCAGGAACAGGTTCGCTCCAGCGAGATCAATGTGCAGACGGCGCGCGCCGGCCATCTGCCGACCGTGATCCTGTCCGGCGGCTACGGCACAAACGCGACCTTTGGCGACCGCACGTTCTCGGCGGGCGAGATCAACAACACCAGCCCGATCAACAGCGAGGGTCGTGGGCCGAACCTGGGACTGACCTTGTCGGTGCCGATCTTCAGTGGCGGCGCGACCCAGTCGCGGGTTCGCCAGGCGCTGGCCCAACGCGACGTCGCCCAGGACGAGCTGGAACAGCAACGCCGCGCGCTGGAGCGCAGCACCCGCAACGCCTACCAGACACTTGTCGCCGGCATCAGCGAGGTGGAAGCGCGCCGGCTGGCGCTGGTGTCTGCGCAAAGTGCGTACGAGGCCTCGCAGGTCGGCCTGGAAGTCGGCACGCGGACGGTGCTCGATGTGCTGAACAACCAGCGCACACTGTTCTCGGCGCAGCAGGCTTATGCCCAGACCAAATACAACTTCCTGCAGAATCGCCTGCTGCTGGAACAGGCGGCCGGCACCCTGGAGGTCACGGACGTGGAAGACGTCAATCGCCTGCTGACCACCAATGAGTCGGTCACCAAGGCGATCGGCACGCCCTGACCGCAGGCGAAGCAATCAAGCGTGCAGCAGCGCGGGCTCGAGCAAGGCGATCGTACGTTCCAGCGCACCGCGACCCTGTTCCAGCAATCGTCGTGCATTTGCGCTCATCCGCGCGCGCGCCGCATCGTCCTCAAGTAGTGACTGCAAACGCGACCCCAGTTGCGCGGCGTCATCCACGACTGCCATGGCATCGGCTTCGCGCAGGCGCTTGGCGATGTCGGCGAAGTTGTGCACATGCGGGCCGGTGAGGATGGCGGTGCCGGTGGCCGCCGGCTCCAGCAGGTTGTGGCCGCCGATCGGCTGCAGGCTGCCACCGACGAACGCAACCTGGGCGCAGGCATAGAACCGGCTGAGCTCGCCCAGGGTGTCGATGACGAACACGCGGTCGCCCGTCACCGGCCAGCGTTGTTCGCTGCGGGTAGCAACCTGCAGGCCCGCATCACGCGCGCACTGCGCCACTGCACGGAAACGCTCCGGATGGCGTGGAGCCCATAGCAGCAAGGCATCAGGGTTTCGTTGCAACAGGCTGCAGTGCGCATTGATGACGGCCGCCTCTTCGTCCTCATGGGTACTGGCTGCAATCCACACGGGACCGGCCGAGCCGCGATGCGCGTCAAATTCCGCGGCGAAGCCCGCATAGTCCACGGGCGCCATGTCGAACTTGAGGTTGCCCGTTACCACCACGTTGCACGGTTGCGCACCCAGGCGCACGAAGCGCTTGCCATCCTCGCTGGATTGCGCGGCCACCAGTCGCACATGCTGCAAGGCACGCCGAATCAGTGGCGCCAGCACGCGGTAACCGCGCAACGAGCGGGCCGACAGGCGTGCATTGAGGATATGCGTGGGAATGTCGCGGTCGCGGCAGGCGAACAGCAGGTTTGGCCACAATTCGGTTTCCACTATCAACGCCAGCGCCGGGCGGAAGTGGTCCAGGAACCGGTCCACCGCGCCGGGCAAGTCGTAGGGCAGGTAGACATGCACGACCTTGTCGCCCCACAGCGCCTGCACGCGCTCGGAGCCCGTGGGGGTAATGGTGGTGATCACCAAACGCAGGTCGGGGTAGTCGCGCAGCAGGCGATCCACCAGCGGCGATGCTGCGTTGACCTCGCCGACCGATACCGCGTGCAGCCACAGCGGCGCGGTGGCCGCGGTCGCCGGATAGCTGGCGTAACGCTCGCTCCAGCGCTGGAAGTACGCTCGTTGGCGAAATCCGCGCCAGATCAGGTGATAGACGGTGATCGGCGCGAGTACATACAGCGCGGCCGAATACAGGCCGCGCAGCACGCGTTCGGTGAGGTCGGTCCGCATCGCGACAGCATAGCGAAGCCGCATCGCCGATTGGATGGCCGATAGAATCGGATCCATGCCGCAGCCCTTGCCCACAGCCCTGCCCCCGCCGCCGCTCGGTCCCCGCCATTGGCCGGCGTGGCTGGGCATCGGCCTGTTGGTGGTGATGGCGCGACTTCCATGGGGCCTGCAGCGCTGGCTCGGCGCAGCGTTCGGCTGGCTGGCCCTGCGCTTGTCACGCAGCCGGCGCGAAGCCGCGCGCACCAACCTGGCGCTGTGCCTGACGGAGCTCGACTCCGCCCAGCGCGAGGCCCTGCTGCATGCCAATTTCCGCGATGTCGGCATCGGCCTGTTCGAATTCGCCCGCGCCTGGTGGGGCAGTGCATCGCCGATGCGGCGCGATGCCAGCATCGAAGGACTCGACATCCTGCAGGGCCTGCACGCCGAAGGCCGCGGCGTCCTGCTGGTGTCCGGCCACTTCATGACCCTGGAGCTGTGCGGGCGCCTGCTGTGCGACCACGTGCCGCTGGCCGGCATGTACCGCCGCTACCGCAGCCCGGTGATGGAATGGGCAGTCATGCGCGGTCGCCTGCGCTACGCGAGCGCGATGTTCGGCAATGGCGACACCCGCGCGGCGATCCGCCACCTCAAGCGCGGCGGTTTCCTCTGGTATGCGCCGGACCAGGACATGCGCGGCAAGGACACGGTGTTCGCCCCGTTCTTCGGGATTCCCGCGGCCACCATCACCGCGACCCACCAGTTCGCGCGCCTGACCGGGTGCGCGGTGGTGCCCTTCTTTCACCGACGCGAGTGCGACCGTTACGTCCTGCGCATCGGCCAGCCGCTGACGCCGTTCCCGAGCGGGGACGTGGTCACCGATACGACGCACGTCAACGCGGTGATCGAAGCCATGGTACGCGAGGCACCCAGCCAGTACCTGTGGCTGCACCGCCGCTTCAAGCGCCAGCCGGATGGCGCGTCGCGCTATCCATGACCACGACGGGCAGCACGCAAGCGCCTGCCACGCGAATACTGGTGGTCAAGCTGGGCGCGTTCGGCGATATCGTCCTGGCCGATGGCGCCCTGCGCGATATTCGCGAGCATCATCGTGATGCCCACATCACTCTGCTGACCCGCAAGGGATTCGCGCCCCTACTGCAACGTTGCCCGTGGGTGGACACAGTCCAGGTGGATGACAATGCACCGCGATGGCGGATCGACCGCATGCTGGCGCTGTGCCGGCTGCTTCGCGCAGGTGCTTTCGATGCCGCCTACGACCTGCAGGACTCACGGCGCTCGCGGTTCTATCGACGTTGGCTGTCAGCAGGTTCGACGACCTGGTCAAGCGCACCACGGTCGCGTGGTGTCGCATGCAGCGTCCCTTCGCGGCATGCCATGCAACTCCGCACGGCTGGCCTCACGCCGCGCTGGAGTGAGCGACCCACGCCACGCTGGATCGCAACAGACATCAGTACGTTGCTGGCTCTGACCGGGGTTGAGCGTCCCTTCGTGGTCCTGCTGCCAGGCTCCTCCGCCCGCCACCCGCATAAGCGCTGGCCTCACTATGCAGGCCTCGCATCCCGCTTGACCGGTGAAGGCGTGGTCGTGGCCAGCATTCCGGGCATTGAGGAACCCGATATCGCGACCGGATTCGACGGCATCGTCCTGAAGCACGATGGTCGGGTGTTGAACCTGCCGGAACTTGCCGGCGTGCTGCAGCGCGCGACCTGCGTCGTGGGCAATGACAGCGGCCCGACTCTGCTCGCAGCCTGCCTGGACACGCCTACCGTGGCGCTTTTCAAGACCGCCCACCCGGCGCGCGACAGCACGGGGATTCAATCCCGCGGCGCGATCCGCCTGGAAGCGCCAGTGATCGCCGGCATCAGCGTTGAATGCGTGCTCGAAGCCGTCCACAGACAACTGAACCGGCCTAGGTAGAGACCGGCTCCCGACTTAACAGGCTACCGGCATACAGTGCCGCCAGCAGTAGCAGCACGCCGCCCCAGAACGTGGAGTACGCCGCCAGGTGGGTATTGAGCGGGAACACGGTCACCACCAGCGCCAGCATCGCCGGTCGGGCATGTTCGCGTGCGGCGGGTTCCGCGTAACGCCACGCTCGCCACGCCATGGCTGCGCCAGCCAGCCAGAGCAGCAGGCCAACCAGGCCGGTTTCGCTGAGCACTTCCAGCACGATCTGGTGCGCATGTAGTGCGGGACCAGTTCCCCAGGCAGCGATCTGGCCCGACTGGTGGTCACAAGGTGCGAATGCATCACGGAAACCGCGGGCACCGACGCCATTGACCGGATGCGCGCGCGCCATGCACAGCGCTGCCGACCAGATCCTGCTGCGTCCGGACAACGCATGGTCGACACCCTCTGCATCGCCGGTGAGCGCCGCCGTACTGCGATCAAGCCTTTCAGCGACAGACGGCGAGAACAACGCAGCGCAGGCCAAAAGCACCGCGCCAAGGGCAAACACGCCCAACAGGCGTTTCCAGCCGAGCAGCCTCCAGCCGGACCACAGCAGGACCAGGCCGTAAGTCAACCACGCCGCACGCGAGCCTGCCAACAGGACGACCAAGCCGATCAATGATGCGGCCACGAGCCAGCCGATACGCCCGAAACGGCGCTCCGCTGCATCCAGTGCGAACGGCGACAGGCTGGCCAGCACGATGCCGAGCTTGAGGTTGCAGGGTCCAAGCACGCCACTGAGCCGGTCAAGCGCCGCGACTTCTGCGGCGGTGCACATGCCATGGCCGCTGATCGCCTGCTTGATGTGTTCGATGCCCCAGAACAACGGGCTGGTGTCCGTCAGCGCTTCCAGCAAAGCATCTGCCGTCCACACCGCGACGATGATCGCAAGTCCGCCGAAGGTGCGCCGGCGCCCGGCCTCGCTGGCCACCGCCGACGCCACGATCCACAGGAACGGCAGATAACGCAAGTCGACCGCGGCTTCGCGCAGTGCGCGTGAACGATCCATCGCGTCCAGCGTCGAAAGCGCTTCAGGCAGCCAATAGGCAACGAACAACACCGTGGTCAGCGCCCATGCCGGACCACTGAGCAAGGCGCTACCACCACGAAAACGCGCCTGGAACAGGCGCACGATCCCGGCCAGCGCACCCAGCACGAGGATCGCTTCCGCATAACCGGGCGCCGGCCACAGCGCCACGAACGCCAGCACCCATGCCGGCGCCCAACGCCAGCCCGGTGCCGCATTCGCAGCGCCAGCCGCGGTCCCTGCCGCGCTCATCGTTCGCCCAACTCCATGTACACATCCAAGGTGGCCTGCTGCATCGATTGCAGCGTGTAGGGCATCGTAGCCGCAGCTGCAGGCGGATGCGTCAACAGCGCGCGGGCATGCTGCGCGAGGTTTGCCATGTCGAATGGCGCCACCCTGCCTTCCGGCTGCAGCTCGGCGAGCAATTCGCCGACGCCGCCATGCGCCCAGCCCAGCACCGGTCGACCAACCGCCAGGGCTTCGATCACCGTGCGGCCAAAGGCTTCGGGCTTGCGCGACAACTGCAGTACCAGGTTGCAGGCAGCGTACGCCTCGGCGATCGCGTCGGTCGGCGCGGTGATCGCCAAGGCATCAGCGATGCCCAAGGCGCGCGCCTGCACCTGCAATTCTTCGATATAGCGAGCACGCTGCGGATCCAGCGCACCCGGCAGCCACAGGCGTGCATCGATGCCGCCTGCACGCAATTCGCCAAGCAGCGCCACTGCATCGGCGTGACCCTTCAGCCGGGTGCCGCGACCCGGCAGCAACAACAACGGGCCCTCGCCGCCCAACTGCGGATGCTGTTCGGCAATTCGCGCACGCGCGCCGCGATCCGGCGCAGGCGATCGCGGGAATTGCAACGGATCGATCCCGCGCGGGATTACCCGCAGGCGACCGGGGTCGGTTTCAGGGTAATGCCGCAACAGGTGTTCGCGCACCACATTCGACACGCAGACCACGCGTTCGCCGCGGGCCATGATCGCGCTGTAGCGCGAGGGTGAATTCAGGCCATGGGCGGTCGTCATGAAATGCGGCCGCGGCGCGCGCATCCCCTGCAGCGCGTGCCAACCCAGGCGCGCCGGCAGCCGCGAGCGTGCATGCACGATGTCGGCATGCACTTCGGTGAACAGCCGCCGCAACGCCGGCACATGGCGAAAGGTCAGCAACGATTTGCGGCCGATATCCAGCGCGATGTGTTCCGCGCCGATGGCCTGCAGCCGCGGTAGCATGCGACCGCCCTTCGAGACCACGATCGCGCGATGGCCGTCGCGTACCAGCGCGTCGGCAATCTCCACCGTGGAACGCTCGACGCCGCCGGCGTCCAGCGCGGGCAGCAATTGCACGACGGTCAGGCGGCGCATCGCGTCGCCGCGCTGTCAGTCAACCAAAACGTACGTCGCGCCACAGTAAGGGCACATGCTCCGCCCGCCTTCGGCCTCGATTGCCATGTACACGCGCGGGTGCGAATTCCACAACGCCATCGCGGGCAGCGGACAGCTCAACGGCAGGTCGCTCCGACGCACCTCATAGCATTGCTGCGCATTCGCGAGCACGGACGTCGCGGACGAAGGTGCGGTAATTGCGGACTCGGCCATTGCGATCGACGCGTACGGGGAGCCGCCAGTTTACCAGTCGCCACGCTCGATCCGGTTCAGGCCGGCAGGTCGAATAGCAGCACGTCGCTTGTTTCGGCAAGACCCTGCAATTCGATCGTGCCGGTTTCGTCGACGAAACCCAGCGCATCACCGGCCTGCAGCAGGCGTTCTCCCATGCGAGTTTTCCCTGCCGCCACATGCAACCAGTAGCGACGGGTCGCATCCAGGGCCGTGGCGACGATGTCATCCCCGTGCAAGCGGGTGGCGCGCAACCAGGCCTGCTGGTGAATCGGCAGCGAACCGGCTTCGCCATCGGGCGAGGCCAACACCGCCCAGCGTGCGCGGCGCGCGGCGGGATCGAAATGCGCTTGCCCGTAGGCCGGCACCGCATTGAGCCGGTCCGGCTGGATCCACAGCTGCAGGAAATGCACCGGATGGGTCTTGGAATCGTTGAACTCACTGTGTTCGATGCCATGGCCCGCGCTCATCCATTGCACGTCGCCGGCGCGGATAACCCCGACATTGCCGCTGCTGTCCTTGTGCGCCAGCGCACCGTCCAGCACCACGCTGATGATTTCCATGTTGGCGTGGCGGTGCGGCGCGAAACCGCCGCCCGCGGCGACGGTGTCGTCGTTGATCACTCGCAGTGGACCAAACCCCATCCAAGCCGGGTCGTGGTACTGCGCGAACGAGAACGTGTGTCGGCTGTGCAGCCAACCGACGTCGGCCACGCCACGCGCATCCGAGGGGCGTTCGATGATCATGGCATCAGAGGATCCGGCAGGCTTCGTCGAAGCCCAGGCGCGGCGAACGCGGGAAGATGCTGGAGGGATCGCCGATGCCCAGGTTGACCAGCACGTTGGAGCGGATCGAGGTACCGGCAAAGAATTCGGCATCGACCTTGGCGTTGTCGAAGCCGGACATCGGACCGCAGTCCAGCCCCAGCGCGCGGGCGGCCAACATCAGGTACGCCGTCTGCAGGCTGCTGCTGCGCATCGCCACCCAGGCCAGGTCGTCTTCGCTGCGCTGGTCGAACCAGGACTTGGCATCAGTATGCGGGAACAGGACTGGCAGCTTGTCGAAGAAGCGCATGTCGTAACCGATGATCGCCACGCAGGGCGCGGCCATGGTCTTGTCGTGGTTGCCCTCGCTCAGCGCCGGTTCCAGCCGTGCCTTGGCGTCCCTGGATTTCACGAACACGATCCGCGCAGGCGTGGTGTTGGCCTCTGTCGGTCCGAACTTCAGCAGGCCGTACAGCCGGTGCAGGGTTTCGTCGCTGACCTCGCCGCTGAACGCGTTGTAGCTGCGTGCGGTGCGGAACAACTGGTCGAGCGCGGGATCGGTCAATACGTGTGGCATCGGGACCTCGAATCCTGGGGGCGGGACACAGTGTAGAGTTCCGCCGATGAAACCGAAGTCATGCCCACGGAACGGTTCGGCTTCATTCCTGCAACAACCAGTCGTGCACGGACCGGGCGATGACTGAGACCTACGCCCTGCACGACGGCCATGCCGGCAACGCGCGGCAGGCAGTGGCGCTGGCGCGAGCACTGGATGCCAACGCCAGTGAATGCGTACTGGTTCCTGGACAGTTCGCGCGCTGGTTTGCTCCGCGCACGTGGCCGTTTCTCTCGGCGCCCTTCGGCCCGGGTTTTCGAGCCGATTGCGAAGTCGCACCGATGCTTGCCATCGGCTGCGGCCGCCAGGCCGCACTCGCGACGCGCCTGCTGCGCGCTCGCGGCAGCAAGTCCGTGCAAGTCCTGGACCCGCGCATCGACCCGCGTCATTGGGATGTCGTGGTCGCGCCAGAACACGATGGCCTGCGCGGCGACAACGTGCTGTCACTGCTGGGCAGCCTACATCCCATTGACGACCTGTGGCTGGCGCAGGCACGTCAGGATTTTCCGGAATTTGCCGACCTGCCCGCGCCGCACACGGTCCTGCTCGCAGGCGGCCCGACCCGGCATGCAGCGCTGGCCGAAGCTGATTTCCAGGCGTTGCTGCAATCGCTGACCGGCCGTGCACGTGACGAAGGCGGCAGTTTCAGCTTGGTCGCGTCCAGGCGCACGCCGCCGGCGTGGCGCGATGCGATGGCCGGGATCGCTGCCGATGTCCCGGGCCTGCGCTGGCGCGGTGAAGGCGGTGATAGCCGCAATCCGTACGCCGGGCTGCTCGCGCATGCCGACCGCATCGTGTGCACGCCGGATTCGGTGAATATGCTGAGTGAAGCAGCCGCCACCTTGGCGCCGGTGTTCGCGTGGATGCCTCAGGTGGTCAGCGGGCGCCCGCGCCGGTTCCTCGACACCCTGCTGGAACGCAGCCGCATCCGCGGGCTGGACGACGCGATGGAGGCATTCGCGGTGGAGCCGCTGCGGGAAACCGCACGCATCGCCGAGACGATACGCAAGCGTCTCGCGCTTTCCGGGTAGTTCCGAACCGACTCGCTGCTAAGCGTCGAAGCGCAATCCCTGCGCGTGGATCGCCTTCGTCACCACGCGTCGCGCGTCGTCGATCCGAGCCTGCCGGGGAACCTGCCGCGGTCGCCGGTCCAGGGTGCAGCGCAGGCCTGCATCCAGCAAGCTGGCATGGGCAGCACGTAGATCCACGTGTACTTGCTGCGACAGCGCACCGGCGGCCAACGCGGCATCCAGCAGCGCCGGCGTGGCACGCGACGCCAGCAGGACGGGGTCGTCGGCCGCTTCGCGCAACACCAGGAACTGGAGCAGGAACTCCAGGTCGACCAGGCCACCTTCGCCCTGCTTGAGGTCGAACACCGCGGCATCGCTGTGGTCCAGCTCGGCGCGCATCCTGCGCCGCATCGACGACACGTCTTCGGCCAACGATGCGACATCCGTTCCGCGTGCCAGTACCTCGTCACGCACTGCATCGGCCGCCTCGATCAGGCCGGGATCGCCGGCCACGCCGCGCACCCGCACCAGCGCCTGGTGCTCCCAGGTCCAGGCGCGGGTGCGCTGGTAGTCGGCAAAGCTTGCCAGGCTCGACACCAGCAGGCCGGTATTGCCGTCCGGGCGAAGGCGCACGTCCACTTCGAACAGGCGACCGGCGCCGGTGCCGGTACCCAGCAGCGACACAAGCTTCTGGCCCAGCCGGGCGAACCAGCGCGGCGCGTCCAGTGGCCGCGCGCCGTTGGACTGCGCGCCCTCTGCCGCGTCGTAAAGGAACACCAGGTCGAGGTCCGAGCCAAAGCCGAGTTCCTCGCCACCCAGGCTGCCGTAGCCCAGCACCGCGAAGCGTGCAGCCTCGACCTCGCCATGCGCGATGCGCATTTCAGCGAGTGCAACGCGCAGCACCGCGGCCACCACCGCATCGGCCAGCCACGCGAGGCGCGATGCGCATTCCTGCGCGGTGCAGCGCTCATCGAGAAACGCCAATGCCAGGCGGAAACTCAGTGCGTGGCGCACTTCGTTCAACGCATGCAATGACGCTTCGACGTCCCCCTCGCGCAGCGCCGCGTCGCATTCGGCCTGCATGACTGCACGGTTGGGCAGGTCGCCGGACAGGCGCCGGTCCAGCAATTCGTCCAGCAACAGCGGATGCGCCGCCAGCCGCTCGGCCAGCAGCGCGCTGCGCGCCAGCGCATCGACCAGCCGCTGCAACGCCGGTGGCTGTTCATCCAGCAGCGCCAGGTAGCTGGCACGTCGCAGCACGGTGTTCAAAAGCGGCAACAATCGGCGCAACACTGCATCCGGCTGGGTCGAATTCGAGGCCAATTGCAGCAATGCGGGCAACACCCGGTCCAGCCGCGCGCGCGCCGCATCCGACAGGTCGCGCACGCCGGGCGAATGCGCGAAATCCACCAGGCTGCGATGCATCGCTTCGAACGTCTCATAACCGGCCGCCTGCAGCGCGCCCGCATCCGCATCCTCCGGCAGCGCGCGCCAGTAGCGCGTCAAGTCGCTGTCGACAACGGCCATCTTGCGCGGCGCCAGCAGGGCATCAAACTCGGTGGACACCCGCAGGCGCCACGCCGCCACTTCAACCAGTAGCGCGGTCCAGTCCGGATGCCCCAGCCCGCGCGCGATACGCTCGCGCTGCAGCGGATCCACCGGCAACGCATGGGTCTGCGCGTCGCCGAGCATCTGCAGGCGGTTCTCGAGCGTGCGCAGGAAGCAGTACGCCTGGGTCAGTTCCTCGCTGGTCGCGGCGTCCATGTGCTCAAGCTCGACCAGCGCCCGCAGTACCGGCAACAGCCTGCGCTGGCGCAATGCGACTTCGCGGCCGCCGTGGATCAGCTGCAGGGCCTGGGCGAGGAATTCGATCTCGCGGATGCCGCCCGGACCGCGCTTGATGTCATCGGCCAATTCCTTGCGCGCGACTTCAGCGGCGATCGCCGCCTTCATCGTGCGCAGCCCATCGAGTGCGCCGAAATCCAGGTAACGCCGGTACACGAACGGGCGCAGCGTGCGCAGCAGGTGCTCGCCGGCCTCCAGGTCGCCGGCCACCGGCCGCGCCTTTTGCCAGGCGTAACGCTCCCAATCGCGACCCTCGCGCTGGAAGTACTGCTCCATCGCCGCGAATGACAGCGCCACGCGCCCAGCGTTGCCGAACGGGCGCAGGCGCAAGTCGACGCGATGGCAGAAGCCGTCGGCAGTGACCTCGTCGAGCAGCTTCGCCAGCTGTTGGCCGAGGCGGGCGAAGTAGTCGGCGGCAGCGAGCGTGCGCGCGCCATCGGATTCGCCGTCGTGCTCGTAGGCATACACGAGGTCGACGTCGGAACTGAAATTCAGCTCGCCACCGCCCAATTTGCCGAGGCCGAACACCACGAGCCTTTGCACCGATCCATCGGCGGCGCGGACCACGCCGTAGCGCTGCGCGAATTCGGCTTTCAGCGCGTCCAGGCCGATGCGCAAGCAGGTTTCCGCGAGCACGGTACTGCCGGCCAGGATCGTCCCGACCGCATCGCCGGCGATCAGGTCCCGCCATACCAGCCGGGTGGATTCAGCATGCCGATAGCGCCGCAGCAGGTGTGGCCAGTCGGTGCGGTTGTCGTCCGTCAGCTCGGGTGGCTGCAACGCGCTGGCACCGCCGTCCGCGTGCAGGCGCTCGATCAGCGCAGGCTGGGTCGCCAACGTCGCGAGCGCGAAATCGCTGGCGACGGCCAGCCTGCGCAGCTGGGCCACGAAGTCCTCATCCGCACGCCAGCCGGCATCTGCGGGCAACTGCGCCAGCCGGCGTTCGATCAGGGAACCGAGCGTACTCATGTCCATGATTGTTGCACCCCATCGCTGCATTCCGTTGTCGTGACGCACGGCGCTCGCTATGGTGCGCGTCATGAGCGAACTGCAGGACCTGGTGGCGCTGATCCGCGCCGAAACCCCGTTGCTGATAATCGAGACACCTGACGAAGCACGGGTGATCGAGCTGTTCCGGCAGACCCTGATGCATGCCTGGCGTGCGTTGTACCGCTGGTCAATCACCGAGGGCATGCGGCGGATGGACCTGGACCGCGAGGACGAGTGCGAGGTCGCACCCGACCTCAGCACGACCCTTGAAGCGATCCGCGACGCGACCCAGCGCGGCACCTACCTGTTGCTGGATGCGCATCCGTACCTGGGCTACGCCAGTTCTCAGCGGCTGCTGCGTGACATCATCCAGCGCCGCGGCAGCCTGCCGCACGTGCTGGTGCTGATCGGCACCAAGGTCACCGTTCCGGAAGCGCTGGAACCCTTCGCGGTGCGTTTCAGCCTGCGCCTGCCCGATGCAAACGCACTCCTGAAGCTGGTCCAGGACGAAGCCCGCGCCTATGCGACGGAGAACGGCGGGCGCCGGGTCGAGGCCGATGCCGCCGCGGTCAAGCAGATCGTGCGCAACCTGCACGGGATGAGCCTGACCGACGCGCGGCGCATTGCCCGCCATCTGATCTACCGCGACGGTGTACTCGGCGCAGACGACCTGCCGGAGTTGGCTCGGCTGAAGTTCGAGATGCTCAACCGCAGCGGGCATCTGCATTACGAATACGACACCGCGCGGTTTTCCGACGTCGGTGGCGCCAGCCGGCTCAAGCGCTGGATCGAGCAGCGCCGCGCGGTGTTCGTGCAGGACCCGCCGCCTCCGGGCCTGGAGCCGCCAAAGGGCGTGTTGCTGCTGGGCGTGCAGGGCTGCGGAAAATCATTGCTCGCAAAGGCAGTCGCTGGCGGGTTCGGGGTGCCGCTGGTGCGGCTGGACTTCGGCACCCTGTACGACAAGTACCACGGCGAAACCGAGAAGAACCTGCGCGCGGCGCTGGCCTCGACCGAGCAGCTGGCGCCGTGCGTGCTTTGGATCGACGAAATCGAAAAGGGGCTGGCCGCCGGTAGCGGCGAGGGCGACGGTGGAATTTCGCGACGGGTGCTGGGCTACCTGCTGACCTGGATGGCCGAGCGCACCTCGCAGGTCTTTTTGGTGGCCACCGCAAACCAAGTGCACGACCTGCCGCCCGAGTTGCTGCGCAAGGGCCGCTTCGACGAGATCTTCTTCGTCGACCTGCCGGACGCAGCGACCCGCGCCGAGATCTTTGCCTTGCACCTGGATCGGCGCAAGCTGCCACGCGACGACATTGACCTGTCGGCATTGGCGGCGGCCTCGAACGGCTTCTCCGGCGCGGAGATCGAGCAGGTGATCGTCAGCGCGCTGTATGCCGCATACGCGACGCAGTCGGTGATCGATACCGGCGCTCTGGTACAGGCGGTGCGCGACACCCGCCCGTTGTCAGTGCTGATGGCCGAACAGGTGCAGGCACTGCGTGCGTGGGCGCAGTCGCGCACGGTGCCGGCGGATTGATCTGGCCTATGCGAGCCAGCTTTTTCGCAGACATTAAAAAGCCCGCACCGGTTTTCACCGGTAGCGGGCCTGCTCCCTCCCCCACGTCGGGACGCGGAGCAATCGTGAAGGAATCGTTATGGTGATTGCACGCTGCAGTGCAAAAAAGGACCCCTCAGTCCATTAATGCAACGCGCATCAATCCGGACGCGGGCCCTTGCCAAGGTCCTTGAGGATTTCGCGCGCTGCATTGCGCCCCGGCAGGCCGGTGACGCCGCCACCGGGATGCGAGCCGGAACCGCACAGGTAGAGCCGCTTGAACGCGCCGCGATAATTGCCCTGGCCCAGCAGCGGACGCGCACTGAACATCTGGTCCAGGCCAAGCGCGCCATGGAAGATGTCACCGCCAACCAGGCCGATGCGCCGCTCAAGGTCCAGCGGACTCAGCGCTTCGTATCCGAGCACGCTGCGGGCGAAATTCGGCGCGTAAGCATCAACGGTATCGATCATGAGCCTGGCCACGGTGTCGCGGTGCGCGTCCCAGCCGCCATCGACCTCGTCGCTGTCCGAGAGCTCTGGATTCACCTGCTGGCAGAACATGCTGGCGACGTGCTGGCCGGGTGGCGCCAGGGTGTCATCAAGGGTGGATGAAATCACCAGTTCAACGATGGGTTGGCGCGCCCAGCCGGGGTTGTGCGACTTCGACTTCGCATCGAAGTAAGCCTGTTCGAAATACTGCAGCGACGGGCCGATCAGGATCCCGCTCTGGTGATGCGGTTGCAGTTGGGTGCCGGGCATCGCAGTGAAATCCGGCAGTTCGGACAGCGCCACGTTCATGCGGAAAGTGCCGGAGCCGCAGCGATAACGTTCAATGCGCTGCGCGGTGTCGTCATCCAGTTGCGAACGTTCGACCAGCTTGGTGTACAGCAATTTCGGGTTGAGGTTGCTGGCGATCGTGGCCGCGCGCAGCTCGCGCCCATCGGACAGCACCACGCCCACCGCCGCGTCGTTCTCGACGATGAGCCTGGCGACTTCCGCATCGGTTTCGATGGCCACGCCGCGCGACTCGCATTCCTTGCGCATCGCCTGGGTGATCGCGCCCATCCCGCCGATCGCGTGGCCCCATGCACCGGCTTTGCCGTTGACCTCCCCGAATACGTGGTGCAGCAGCACGTACGCACTGCCGGGCGTGTAGGGACTCGCGAAATTGCCGACCACCGAATCCCAGCCCAGCGCCGCCTTCAGTGGCTCGCCTTCGAACCAGCTGTCGAGCAGCTCGCCGGCAGACTTGGTGAATAGATCCAGCAAGTCGCGGCGCCCACGCATGTCCAGCGACTTCAGTTGCTTCGCCGCCGACGCGGAGGCGATCCAGTCAGCCAGTACGAAATGATCGCTGACATTCGGCGGCGTGCGCTGGATGAGTTCGCGCAATACCACCACGATGCGGTCGAGCATCGCGTAGTACTCGGGCAATCGCTGCGCATCACGCGCCGACCACTTCGCCACTTCCGATTGGGTGTGCTCGCCGCCAAGGCGGAAGCTGCGCCCGTCCGGCAGCGGCAGAAAGTTCGCGTACGACCGCTCGACCACGCGCAAGCCGTGCTCGGCCAGGCGCAGGTCGGCGATCACCTTCGGGTTGAGCAGGCTGACCGTGTAGCTGGCCAATGAGTTGCGGAAGCCGGGATGGAACTCCTCGGTCACCGCGGCCCCGCCAACGATGTGGCGACGCTCCAGCACGCGCACCTTCAGGCCGGCAGCGGCCAGGTAGGCCGCGCAGACCAGACCGTTGTGGCCGCCGCCTATGATCAGGACGTCGTCGTGTAGGGGCATGGCGTGGGTCGCGAAGGCAAACCCCGATGATCCCTGCCTTGCAGGCAAAAACAAACCCCGGCATCGCTGCGGGGGTTCGTGTGGTGCATTAGTACAAGTGGGACTGGATCAGAAATCCATGCCGCCCATGCCGCCCATGCCGCCACCTCCGCCACCGCCCATCGCCGGCTCATCTTTCTTCGGAGCCTCGGCCACCATTGCTTCGGTGGTGATCATCAGGCCCGCGATCGACGCGGCGTTCTGCAGCGCGGTACGGGTGACCTTGGTCGGGTCCAGGATGCCGAACTCGATCATGTCGCCGTATTCACCGGTCTGGGCGTTATAGCCGAAGTTGCCGGTGCCTTCCTTGACCGCGTTCAACACGACAGACGGCTCTTCGCCGGCATTGGCAACGATCTCGCGCAACGGCGCTTCCATCGCAAGCTTGGCGATATTGATGCCATGGGTCTGGTCGACATTGTCGCCCTTGAGCTCACCCAGTGCCTGCAGCGCGCGGACCAAAGCCACGCCGCCGCCCGGCACCACGCCTTCCTCCACCGCCGCACGCGTCGCATGCAGGGCGTCTTCGACGCGCGCCTTCTTTTCCTTCATCTCGATCTCGGTCGACG
This sequence comes from Lysobacterales bacterium, assembly GCA_038235795.1. GTDB lineage: Bacteria > Pseudomonadota > Gammaproteobacteria > Xanthomonadales > Xanthomonadaceae > Thermomonas. The sequence continues at coordinate 19,996 of JBBSTP010000009.1, forward strand.
CACCGACCTTGATCACCGCAACACCGCCAGCCAGCTTGGCCACGCGCTCCTGCAGCTTCTCGCGGTCGTAGTCGGAAGAGGTCTCTTCGATCTGCGCCTTGATCTGCTTGATGCGGGCCTGGATGCCCTCGCCGTCGCCGGCGCCATCAATGATCGTGGTGTTTTCCTTGGTGACCTGGATCTTCTTGGCGCGACCCAGATCATTGATCGTAGCCTTCTCCAGCGACAGGCCCACTTCCTCGGAAATCACGGTGCCGCCGGTCAGGGTAGCCATGTCTTCCAGCATCGCCTTGCGACGATCGCCGAAGCCCGGAGCCTTGACTGCAACCACCTTGACGATGCCGCGGATGGTGTTGACCACCAGGGTCGCCAGCGCTTCGCCTTCCACTTCCTCGGCGACGATCAGCAGCGGCTTGCCGGACTTGGCCACGCCTTCCAGCACCGGCAGCAGATCGCGGACGTTGGAGATCTTCTTGTCGTGCAGCAGGATGTACGGATCGTCCATCTCGGCCGACATCGACTGCTGGTTGTTGATGAAGTACGGGCTCAGGTAGCCGCGATCGAACTGCATGCCCTCGACCACGTCGAGTTCATTCTCCAGCCCGCTGCCTTCCTCGACCGTGATCACGCCTTCCTTGCCGACCTTGTCCATCGCCTGGGCGATCAGGTCGCCGATGTTGGCGTCGGAGTTGGCGGAAATCGCGCCGACCTGGGCAATTTCCTTGCTGGTCGAAGACGGCTTGCTCAGGCTCTTCAGCTCGCCGACGGCGGCCTTGACCGCCTGGTCGATGCCGCGCTTGAGGTCCATCGGGTTCATGCCGGCGGCGACCGCCTTCATGCCTTCGCGGATGAATGCCTGCGCCAGCACGGTGGCGGTGGTGGTGCCGTCACCGGCGATGTCGGAGGTCTTGGACGCGACTTCCTTGACCATCTGCGCGCCCATGTTCTCGAACGCGTCAGCCAGTTCGATTTCCTTGGCGACGGAAACGCCATCCTTGGTGATGGTCGGAGCGCCGTAGCTCTTCTGAAGCACGACGTTGCGGCCCTTCGGGCCGAGTGTTGCCTTGACGGCATTGGCGAGCACGTTGACGCCGCGCACCATCTTGGAGCGCGCGTCTTCGCCGAAACGAATGTCCTTGGCAGCCATGATCTATTTCCTTGAATGTGTTGGTTTTGCCCCCTCCCTTTCGCGAGGCGAAGGGGAGGGCTGGGGAGGGGTTGCGATCAGAGGATCGCGAAGATGTCGTCTTCCTTGACCACCAGCAGGTCGGTGCCATCCAGCTTCACTTCCGTGCCGCTGTACTTGCCGAACAGGACCTTGTCGCCGACCTTGACCTGCGGCGCGCGCAGCTGCCCGTTGTCGAACACCTTGCCGGTACCCACGGCGATTACTTCGCCCTTGATCGGCTTTTCGGTCGCCGAATCCGGGATTACGATCCCGCCGGCGGACAATTTCTCTTCTTCCATGCGCTTGATGACCACACGGTCGTACAGCGGTTTGATATGGGACATGACAACCTCGACAAGTCGTTGATAAAAAGGGGGAAACCCGTTCATTTTAGCAATCGGGCGAGCCGAGTGCCAATGTGCGGACAAGAAAACCGGGAGAACCCGGACTGCTCCGAGATGGGGGAGCCGGTCACGCTTTCAAGGGGTGTGCCGCGCTCGCGTACGCAAATCTCCTGCGGGCCGTACCCTAGGCGGGTTCGCGCGTGCAGTTGAAGGCGAGCGTACTTTGCTTTCGTTATGAACTGCCGGAGGTGCGCGCGGTCGAACCGACCTCGCCTACCCCGACCAACTGCTTTGGGTCGCGGCCCAGACCGGCCCTGACCAGCCCGCCGCCAAGGAATGATCGCCGATGTCGATGTCGTTCGCCCATCTCCGCCACCGCGTCGCCAGGGTCGCCCTGGCTGCGATTGCGCTGGCCCTGTGCCTGCCCGCGAGCGTGCCGGCGGTTGCCGCCGATATCAACCTGCCGCCAGTCGACCAGGTGTTCGCGCCGTCGGCCAGGGCGACCTCGCGCGACCGCATCGAGGTCAGCTGGACCATTGCGGATGGCTATTACCTCTACCGGCATCGCACCTCGGTCAAGGCCGACGCCGGTTTCGCCAATGCCAAACTCAGCCTGCCGGCCGGCGACAAGCATCATGACGAATTCTTCGGGGATGTCGAAACCTACCGGCGCTCGCTCACCGGCATCCTGACTGGCAGCGCCCGCGATGGCGCGACCGGCACCACGCTGACTATCAAGTACCAGGGCTGCGCCGATGCAGGCGTGTGCTATCCGCCGCAGACCCGCACGCTGAAGGTCGCACTGCCGGCCGCCGGCGGCGATGCCGGCCTCACCGGACTGCCGCAACGAGGCAGCGGATTGTTCGGGTTGCGCAACGCCGCCAGCGCAGGTGCGGTCGACGCCGCGCCGCTGCCGGAGGAACGCGCGTTCAGTGTCGAAGCCATTGCCGGCGGCGGCAACAGCATCCTGCTGCGGTTGACCCCGGCGCCCGGCTATTACCTGTATCGCGACAAGCTGTCGGTCACGCTCGACGCTGGCCCGGGACTTTCCGTGGCGCTGCCTCCAGCCTCGAAACTACCCAAGGCCACCTCGCATCGCGACGAGCATTTCGGCGACGTGGCGGTGTATTTCGATCAGGTCGAGATCGCGGTGCCGGTTTCCCGCACCCAGACGCGCGCCGCCAAGGGCAGCGTGGTGATCGGATTGCAGGGCTGCCAGACCGACGGCATCTGCTACCCGCCAATGACCCGCCGCCTGCCGATTTCGTTGCCCACGGGCAGGTTGACGCCGATCGTGGCCATGCCGAATGCTGCCGATGCCGTCGCCGCTGCGACAGCGTTGCCAGCATCCACCGACTTCGCAGCCACGACCTCACCGTCGCCGGCCACGACGGCGGTTGGCGCAGCAGACGCCGCCGAAACCACGACGACCGTCCAAGGGCAAGTGGCCCGCACGCCTCCGCCGATACAAGCTACCCCCGGCCTGCTGGCCTCACTGCTGCTGGCGCTGCTCGGCGGCCTGATCCTCAACCTGATGCCCTGCGTGTTGCCGGTACTGTCGCTGAAGGTGCTGGCGCTGGCGCAAAGCGGCGAGAGCCGTCAGCGCGCGCGCCGGCATGCGCTCTGGTACACCGCCGGCGTATTGCTCAGCTTCATCGCCTTGGGCGCGCTCGCCCTTGCCTTGCGCAAGGCCGGACTGGCGCTGGGCTGGGGCTTCCAGCTGCAGCAGCCACTGGTGGTCGCGGGCTTGGCCTTGGTGGTGTTCGCGCTGGGTCTGAGCATGTCCGGCCTGTGGTACGCCAATATCGGCGTCGGCCGGCGTGGCGGGGCCTTGCTGCAGCGCAGTGGCGCCAGCGGCGACTTCTTCACCGGCGTACTGGCGGTGGTCCTTGCCACGCCGTGCACGGCGCCCTTCATGGGCGCGGCGCTGGCGTATGCGTTCACCGGCCCGGCGCTGGGCGGCCTGCTGGTGTTCGCGATGCTGGGCCTGGGCCTGGCGTTGCCGTTCCTGTTGATCGGGTTCATCCCGGCGCTGGCGCGGCGGCTGCCAAAGCCGGGCGCATGGATGGATACCTTCAAGCAGTTGCTGGCATTCCCGCTGTACGCCACCGCGGCCTGGCTGGTCTGGGTGCTGGCCAAGCAGCGTGGCGCCGACGCGGTCGGCTTGTGGCTCGCCGCTGCTATCGCGCTGGCGCTGGCCGCCTGGGCATGGACCCAATCGCGTAGCGGACGCAGCCGCGGTTGGTGGCTGCTGGCGTTGCTGGCCACGGCCGGTACGGTCTGGCCGCTGGGTTTGCTGCATCGCCTGCCCAAGCAAGCGGATCGCGTCGCCAGCGCGAGTAGCGACGGCATCGAGCACGCCGTCTACTCCGAACAGCGCCTGGCCGCGTTGCGCAGCGAGGGGCGTGTTGTCTTCGTCAACATGACCGCCGACTGGTGCGTCAGCTGCAAGGCCAATGAGAAAGCGGTGTTCGCTCGCGAAGGCTTCCGCCAGGCGATGCAGGCCGCAGATGCGGTCTACATGACAGGCGACTACACCGACATCGATCCTGCGATCACCGCCTACCTGCAAGCGCACAAGGCAGTCGGCGTGCCGCTCTATGTGGTGTATCCGCGCGGCGGCGGCGAAGGCCGGATCCTGCCGGTGATCCTCACCACGGGCATCGTCGAGGATGCGCTCACGCAAGCCGCGGCGGGCACGCCTTGAACAAAGGCGCGACACGCGGAGCCAATCGGCGCATCGTGCTGGTTGCGCTGGTGGCTGCCCTTGCAGGTGCAGGCGCCAGCCTGTTCTTCGACCCCACCATCGCCACCCGGCTGGCCACAACCGAGCCTGGCCAGCGGCTGCTGGGCGTCGTGCTGAAGGCGCAGGCCCCCGAGCAACCTGTCGGGCTGATCGTCGCGGCGCGCGGCGGCATCGTACCGGACATGACCTTGGCCGATACCGCCGGCGCCAAGGTGCAACTGCCCCAGGCGTGGGCCGGGAAACCGGTGCTGGTCAACCTCTGGGCAACCTGGTGCGCGCCATGCCTCAAGGAGATGCCGGAGCTACAGGCGTTTGCCGGCGAACAGGGCGCCACCGGCGTGCAGGTAGTCGGAATCGCGCTGGATGACCCTGGCGTCGTGCGCGAGTTCATGCGCCAGCACCGCATCGACTATCCCACTTTGGTGGATCCGCCGGGGCCGGTCGATGCGGGCGTGCGGCTCGGCAACCCGAATGGCGTGCTGCCCTACACCATGCTGGTGTCGGCAGACGGTCGCGTGCTCAAGACCCGGATCGGACCCTTTGCCTCGGCCGGGGACATCACGCGGTGGGCCGTGCAGAATTAGAGCGGCAGCTCAAACAGGCATTTAAAATGTCCCAAAGAGCCTGAACTTCGCCGAACTGGACAGCATTGCCACAGTGCGGGACACTGCCGACCCGTTAACGGATCTTCTGTCGCCGATGCCGCAACTGCTCGTCCTGCATGGCCCCAACCTCGACTTGCTAGGTACCCGCGAGCCGGAAGTCTATGGCCGGGCCACGCTGGCGCAGATCAATGATGACTTGCGCAGCCGCGCCGAAGCAGCCGGCCACGGCTTGCTAGACATGCAGTCCAACGCCGAGCATGTGTTGATTGAACGGGTGCACGCAGCCCGCAGCGACGGCACCGTTTTCATCCTGATCAACCCGGGTGCTTTCACCCACACCTCGGTGGCGCTGCGAGATGCGCTGGCCGCGGTCGCAATACCCTTCATCGAAATCCATTTGTCGAATCCGCATGCCCGCGAAGCGTTCCGCCGCCAGAGCTATTTCAGCGACCTGGCGGTCGGCGTGATCTGCGGCTTCGGCGCCGACTCCTACCGCTACGCCCTCGACGCCGCGCTGGCGCGGCTTGAGGCCTGACCAAGAGGCACCGCTGATGGACCTGCGCAAGATCAAGAAGCTGATCGACCTTCTGGAAGAATCCAACCTGTCCGA